>CANRDA010000006.1 GCA_947629285.1 uncultured Bacilli bacterium | reverse complement strand
GTTAAAAATTTAGAAGGTGGTCCATTTGGAGCAGTTGTTGTTAAAGATAATAAAATAATCGGTTATGGAAATAATAAGGTTTTAAAAGAAAAAGACCCAACAGCGCATGCTAAAATAATTGCTATTCGTGACGCGTGTAAAGAATTAAATACTCATGATTTAACTGGTTGTGTTATTTATTCAACTAGTGAACCTTGTCCTATGTGTTTATCAGCAGTTATTTGGGCTAATATTAAAAAAATTTATTTTGTAAGTAATAGAAAAGAAGTTGCTAAAATTGGATTTCGAGATGATATGATATATAATTATTTAGAAAATAAAGAGAAAGATATCTTAGAAATTCATCAAATTGAAAATAAAAAATGTCAAGAACTACTTGAAAGTTATAATAATGAACTTTATTAAAAATAAGTAAAATAAATTAAAATGTGTATTATTAAGATAAAAAGGAACTTGTAGGAGAATTTTAGATGAAAAAAATAATAATTATTTTAATTAGTATTATTTTATTATTTTTAGTTAGTTTATATTTATATTACGAAAATAATTGTCTACAAGTTAGTAATTATATCGTTGAAAGTAATAGACTTCCAAGAGATTTTGATGGTTTTAAAATTGCTCAAATTTCAGATTTTCATAACACAAATTCAAAAAAATTAACAAATGATTTAGTAGAAGAAATAAAAGATTCTAAACCTAGTATAATTGTCTTAACTGGTGATTTAATAGATTCTAATAAAACGAATGTTAATATTGCTATATCATTTATAAAAAAAATTAATGACATCGCACCAATTTACTATGTTACAGGCAATCACGAGGCAAGAATTGACAATTATGGTGAGCTCAAAGATAAACTAGAAAAAAATAAAGTTATTATTTTAGATGGTAAGTTAGAAATAATAAAAAAAGATAATAGTGAAATAAACTTAGTTGGTATTGATGATCCAAGCTTTAATTCTAATACTTATCGTGATGATTCAACAATAGTTCAAGATAGTTTAATTCCTATTCAATACGATAGAAATAATTTTAATATCTTATTATCTCATAGACCTGAACTTATAGAAACTTATGCTGAAAATGATTTTGATTTAGTTTTATCAGGTCATGCTCACGGTGGTCAAATAAGGATACCTTTTATTGGAGGATTAATTGCTCCTAATCAAGGCTTATTCCCTAAATACGCAAGTGGTATTTATGAAATGAATAATACTAAAATGATTGTAAGTCGTGGAATTGGGAATAGCATTTTACCGTTTAGAGTAAATAATAGACCAGAGTTAGTAATTATAGAATTAAAGAATAAATAAAAAAATTCCACTTCCTTAAATCTTAGCAGGATAAGCTACTTTGCTTTATAAGATTATTTTAGGTGGCAATTTTCAAAAAATTTAATAATTCAATATAATGTAAAATGAAATAAAGTGTATATAGCACTCAATTATATATTAAATTAGTAAATAAATAATAAAACTGATTAAAAGTGTGATAAAATATTTATATGAGGAAGTACTATATATGAATAATGTGGATAAAAATTATAAGTATTTTAAAAAAGAAATATTCTAAAGAATTTGTAGTTATTTATGATTAGAAGGTAGTATTTCACGATAAGGATTTAAATAAAGTTATTTAATATGCAAGAGAACTTGAAGCAGGAAAACAAAGATGTGAAACAAATGAAGCCAATAATATTCAAACGTTTCATATGTTAATGGTGTAATAAACGAATTAGCTAATATTATATAAGAAACAACTGGTTATAGTAGAAATCAAATATTTATATTTTCTTAGCATGTTTAGATATTCATATTAGAATAATTTATAAAATAAAAAATTTACTTTATGAAAAGCATAAAAAATAATGTCTAAATTATAAATTTTATATTATAATTAGTTTATTGTTGCAATAATTAAGTAGTAAAGAGAGGAGTTTGGTTATGTTTTTGGTTAATAGTAAGAGTAAAAAAGCAGAGCAAGTAAAAGATGTTTCATTTAAAGAAATAGGATTAAAAGAAAGAAGGGACTTACAAGAATGGATAGCTAATAATCCAACAATGTTAGGGGAAGAATTATTAATCATTCAAAAAGAATTTGATGGTTTTAATAATACTAATGAAAGACTAGATTTATTAGCTTTGGATAAGGAAGGAAATCTTGTAGTAATTGAAAATAAATTAGATGATAGTGGCAAAGATGTTGTGTGGCAATCTATGAAATATACAGGATATTGTTCTTCTTTAAAGAAAGATGATATACGTTCTATATTTCAACAATATTTAATAAAAACAGGTTCAACTGAAAGTGCAGAAGACATCATTATAGATTTTTTGAATAAACCCGATTTTTCTGAAGTACAATTAAATCAAGATTTATCGCAAAGAATAATATTAGTTGCAAGAGACTTTAGAAAAGAAGTAACTAACACAGTTATTTGGGCACGAAAATATGGAATGAAAATTCAATGTATTAAAATTATTCCGTTTATGGTAGGAGAACAATTAATTGTTGATACTGAACAAATAATTCCAGTTAAGGATATTGAAGATATTATGATCGGGTATGATGAAAAATCTCTTGAAAATATAAAAATTAAAGAAAATTTAGCAAATTGTCAAATATACAGAAATGAGTTTTGGCATAAATTATTACCATATTTTAATACGAAATCTGATTTGTTTTCTGGTAGAAATGTAGAATTAAATCAATATGACCATTGGTTAAGTACTGGTTCGGGGCTTTCTGGATGTCCATTTAGTTTTGTTGTAACTAAGAATTATTGTAGTGTTGAATTTGGATTAAGTAGTTCTGAAAAAGAATTTAATAAGAAGGTATATGATTATTTTTATAGTTTTAAAGATGAAATTGAATCTTCTTTTGGCGATAAATTATTATGGGAACGATTAGATAATAAAAAAAAGAGCCGTATTTCATATAGGTTAGATGATGTTAGTATATTTGATAAAGAGGATTGGGATAAAATGATTGTTTTCTTAACGGAAAATATGATTAAATTAGATAAAGCATTTAGAAAGCATATAAATATCTTTAGTAGGCAAAATAGAAAATCTGTATAAAAATTTTAAATTTCATCTGATTGTTAAGTTGTCTAAATAAGACAAATTTATATGAATAAGATTATCAAACGCGCTTGATAATCTTTTTACATGTATTGACAACTGTGTATAATCTGTATATAATATATATGTACAGAAGAGGTGAGTTATGGAAATTATAATAAGTAATTCAAATGGAGTTCCTATATATGAACAAATTAAAGAGCAAATAAAAGTAAAAATAGTTTCTAATGAATTAAAAGAAAATGAAATATTACCATCCATAAGAACTTTAGCTAAAGACCTTCGATGTAGTGTTATAACAACAAAAAACGCCTATGAAGAATTAGTAAAAGAGGGTTATTTAAAAAATATTCCATCTAAAGGTTTCTATGTTGCTAAAATAAATAAAGACATTGCTTTAGAAGAACAATTAAATAAGATAGAAGAACTAATGGATAAGGCAGTTACTATTGCAAAAATGAATAGTATAAATAAGAAAACGCTAAATGAAATGTTAAATATATTATATGAGGAGGATAAATAGTATGGATAATATTTTAGAAATTAAAAATCTATGTAAAAAATATGATAACTTTGAACTTAAAAATATATCTTTTACTTTACCTAAAGGTATGATTATGGGGTTTATAGGAGAAAATGGTGCGGGGAAAACTACAACGATAAAAGCTATATTAGACATAATCAAATCATATAGTGGAGAAATTAAAATTTTTGGACTTGATAATCGTAAAGACGAAAGAAAAATAAAAGAAGATATTGGAGTTGTATTAGATGATATGTTTTTTCCTGAGATTCTTACACCCAACGATATAAATAATACTATGAAAGGTATTTATAAAAATTGGGATACCAAAATGTTTAATGATTACTTAAAAGAATTTTCATTGTTACCAAATAAACAGATTAAAACTTATTCTAAAGGTATGAGGAAAAAATTAGAAATAGCAACCGCACTATCTCATCACCCTAAACTTTTAATATTAGATGAACCAACCTCAGGACTTGACCCGGTAGCTCGTGCGGAAGTTATCGAAATATTTCAAAGTATAATAGAAAAAGATGAGTGTTCTATTTTACTTTCTAGCCATATTACTACCGATTTGGAACACATCGCAGATTATATAACTTTTATCAATAACGGAGAAATTGTTTTATCTAAAACAACTGATGAATTATTAGATAAATATGGTATTGTAAAATGTACTTTAAAAGAGTTTAAAGATATTGATAAAAAAGATTATATTAAATACAAAAAAACAAAATATGAATATAAGGTATTAGTTCCTAATAAAAAAGAGTTTAAATCAAAATATAATATTGCCATAATTGATAAAATAACTTTAGATGACCTTATGGTTTTAATGATTAAGGGGGAAGAGTAATGATAGGATTTATGAAAAAGGATTTAGCAATGATTAAAAGCAATTTTAAATTGATTGGAATATTAATAGTTGTATATGCTGTAATGGGTCTAATGGGTAAAATGGATATATCATTTATTCTACCATTTATGAGTGTAATGATAATGATTTCATCGTTTAGTTATGATAACTATAATAAATGGGATGCTTATTCTATCTCACTACCTAACGGAAGAAAAAATAGTGTAAAGTCAAAATATGTAACAACCATTTTAATGATTCTTACTGTTGCTATTATAACGGTTTTATTATCCTTTATTATTTCTTATGTTAATACTAAAACTATTAACTATGAACAAATTTTAGTTTCAATGTTTGGTACAATATTTGGAACACTTTTAGTTTTAACTTTTATGTATCCAATTATTTATAAATTCGGTGTTGAAAAGGCAAGAATTGGTATATTTATAATTGTATTTGGACTAGTAATTATTGGTGGATTTCTTTCTCAATATATAGATATATCAAGTATTTCAAAATCATTATCATTTTTAGAAGATTATTTAATAATAATTTTAATAATAGTTACTATTATTATGGTTTATATATCTTATAAAATATCTGAAAAAATATTTAGTAAAAAAGAATTTTAAAGAGTAAATGTTATAATTTATCAATAATATTTTAATAGTTTATAAATGAATTATCAAATTGACAATGCTATATATAAGTGATACAATGACATTGTGGTAAAAAAGAGGTGAGACTATGAAAAAAATAAGTATGATATTTTTAGGTCTATTAACAATTATTTTAATTGCAGGATGCGGAACAACTGAAGAAAAAGAACAAAAATTGGTTTGTACATCTACCGAAAATGATGATGGAATGAGCATTGAGAGTGTAATTTCTATGACTTATAAAAACAACAAGTTAAATCATATGACAATGGAGGTTAATACCAAGGTTACTGATTCTGATATACAAGAAAATTGGAAAATTTTTGAATCAGCTATGGATGAAGACAATAAAGAATTTAATAAAGATGGAATTAGTCTAAAAGTTGAAAGTGATGCAAAAAACTATGAATATAAAACAACTTTAGATATTGATGTTGAAAATACTACTGAAGAAGCACTAAAAGAACAAGGCTTTAGTGATTTAAAAGATGACAATAGTACTATAAAAAGTAGTAAAGAAGCTGCTGAAGAAGATGGCTATGTTTGTGAAATAAAATAAATTTATAAAAGTGAACAATTCTGTTTGCTTTTTTAATATTATAATTTATTTTTATATTGTTTTTGTGATATAATTAAGTAAAATTAGTTCGCGAAATTTACAGATTTTATTAAGGAGATAAGAAAGGAAAATGTTTATGATGAATTATTCACTAGAAAGTGATGAAGTAATTTTATGTGAAGATGTTGTAGAGTATAAAAATAATTTTAATCTAATTCTAACATCAAAGAAAATAATAATAGAAAAGGATAAAGAAATAGTTGATAATATAAATTTAGAAGACATTAAAATTTATAATGACAAAGTTCAGGTTCACCAAAATGGGTGTGAAGTTGAACTTCAAACAGTTAATAAAAAAATAACTATAGTTTTTTCTAATATGATTAAAGCAAATAAATTTACTAGATTAATTATAGATACAGTTACTAATACTACTATGACAAAAAGGGGAGTTAAAAAAATAAATGGGGCAATAGATACAGTAGATGATGTCTTAGGAATAGATACAAGAGGCGCTATAAAAAATGTTGTAGAAGGTGGCACTTCAGGTGGATTAGTAGGCTCTATACTTGGGAAAGTAACAAAAAATAAAAAATAGATAACATGGAAAGATATATAATTACGAGTAACAAAAGTAAAAAAATTGCTTTTGTATTATGCCTTTTTGGAGGTCTTATTGGACTACACCATTTTTATGTAGGCAACATTTTAAAAGGCATTTTGTATTTATTCACATTAGGACTTTTCGGAGTAGGATTTATAATTGATTTAGTAAGTATTATAACTGGAAATTTTAAGGATAGTTCTGGTACTCGTTTAAAGATATAAAGTTAATATAAGTATATAAATAAAATTATTAACTATTAAAAATTGTGAAGTGGTGTTAAAATGTATAATATATTTTCTTATTTTAAAAACAAAAAAATAGATTATAAAAAATTAATAGATTACGGTTTTTGCTTCAATAATGATAAATACATATATGAAGTAAACATAATGGATGATAAATTTAAAGTTATTATAGAAATATCAAAAGAAAAACAGATTTCAAAAGTAATAGATTTATCTACAAAGCTAGAATATCTACTTATAAATGTAGAATCAAAAGGGGAATTTAATACAAAATTAAAAGAAGAATATGAAAGTATTATAAATGATATTGTAGATAAATGTACTATGTATAATCTATTTAATAGTAAACAAACAAAAGAAATAATTAAATATATAAAAAATAAATATAACGATGATTTAGAATACCTTTGGAAGAATTTTCCAACTGATGCAATATGGAGAAATAAAAAAAGTGGTAAGTGGTACGGGTTATTACTAGTAATAGAAGAAAGTAAACTCGGTATCAATTCTAAAAATACTGTAGAGATTATAGATTTAAGATATCAAAAAGATAATATAAATAAAATTATAGATAATAAAAAAATATTTGGTGGATATCACATGAATAAAAACAGTTGGATAACTATAAAACTAGATGGAAGTGTTGATATAAAAGAGATATATAAACTTATAGATAATAGTTACGCATTATCTAATAAAACCTAGTATTTTTAATAATAATCATTTATAATATAATTGGAGTGGTAGTATGAGAAAAAAATTAAAAAGAATACTTGGATACAATATAAAAGCATTAATAGGGTTTGAATTTATTTATAAAGTTTTATCAACTATAATATTTGTACCTTTATTTTTAATGCTTTTTAAGTTTATTACTAAGGTTAGTGGTTATAGTTATTTAACATTTGAAAATGTAGTATCGTTTTTACTTAATCCATTGACTTTACTATTTTTACTAATATTACTAATATTAATAACATTTTATACACTTATAGATATTAGTACAATAATAGTAATACTAGATAGTTCATATCAAGAAAAAAAGATATCTATTAAGGATGCCTTTACAACAGCTTTGTTAAAATCATTAAGAGTATTTCATATAAAAAATATACTCTTACCATTCTTAGTTATCTTTTTAATACCATTTTTAAATTTTGGAATATCTTCTAGCTTTATATCTACAATAAAAATCCCAGAATTTATATTAGACTTTATAAAGAATAATTCATTATTATCCACACTATATGTAGTATTAATATTTATTCTTTCAATAATACTATTTAGATGGCTATATTCGATGCACTATTTCCTTCTTGAAAATTGTAGTTTTAAAGAGTCTAGGAAAAAGAGTATAAATCTAAGTAAGAAAAATAAAATAAAAGATTTTTTTAGTATTCTATTAACTCAGGCTTTACTTTTTATAATATATATAATTTTCATATTATTTGGAATTGTACTAATAGTTTTACTTTACAAATGGTTAGGTAGGGTAAATATATTTGGAACTGTTTCAATAACTGTTATATGGATTTTAATTGCTATATCATTTATTATAGTAACCCTTTTATCCACACCAGTTAGTTATTCAATAGTAAGTGTTTTATACTATAAACATAAAGAGAAGAACAATGAAGAGATTAAACATATTAAAGTAAATTCTAAAGAAAAGAAAAAACTTAGTAAAAGACTTAATATTTTAAAATATGTAGTAATCATTCTAGTTTTAATGAGTGGGACTATATTTACATATTCTGTTATGAATGATAAATACGATTTAAAAATAGAATATGTAAGAACTATGGAAGTAACCGCACATAGAGGAGCATCAGTTAAATATCCAGAAAATACTATGAGTGCGTTTAAAGGTGCGAAAGAACTTGGAGCTGATTGGATTGAACTCGATGTACAACAGACAAAAGATAAAAAACTAATAGTGCTTCACGATACAAATCTTAGAAGAACTACTGGTGTGAATAAAAACACTTGGGAAGTAACTTTTGATGAAGTAAAAAATTTAGATGCAGGAAGTTTCTTTAGTGATGAATTTAAGGGTGAAAAAATACCTTTGTTAGAAGAAGTAATAGAGTTTGCTAAAGAAAACGATATTAAACTCAATATAGAGTTGAAGCCAACTGGAAATGAAACAGATTTTGAATCCTCTGTTGTAGATTTAATAAACAAATATGATTTTGCAAGTTCTTCAGTAATCACATCACAAGTATATAGCGTAATTGAAAATGTAAAAAATTATGATAAAAATATTAAAACTGTATATGTTATGAGCCTTGCTTATGGAGATATATTAAAGTTAGATAAAGCAGATGCATTTAGTATCGAGGCATCAAGTATAAATAAAACACTAGTAAATAAAATCCACAATAGTGGTAAAGAAGTCTATGCTTGGACAGTTAATACTAAAGAAAGTATAACTGATATGATAAACTTAAATGTAGATAACATTATAACTGATGATATAGTACTTGCAAAAGATTTAATATATACAAGTAAAACTAGCTCTATTATACAAGAATATATAAGATATGTAGAAGTTTTCTTAAAATAATAAATTGATAAATAGGTAGGTGTAATTATGTATAAAGATATAAAATTAAAAAATAAAAAAATAAGTTTAAAATTAGAAAATTTTGATGGTTATATAACAAAAATAGAAAGTATTATAGGAAATATTAAAAATATTACAGTAGAAGTAGAAGTTAAAAAAATTAAAGTATATGAATATAAGGATAGTATATCTCTGTTTTGCAATATAGAAGATAATACAGATAGAATGACTGCATTTTTAATAGGTAATAGAGACGATATGAAAGAAGTTGTAAACATAATTAAACCTAACAACAAATATCTAATGAATGGTATAGCTTCTATACCTGATGAAACCGATATAGATGAAATAAGAGAATCATTTTGTTTAGATAAAGAATTCAATTTAAAAAAAGTATTATTTGTTAAAGCAATAGAAAGGGTATAAGAGGTAAGTAGTATGAAAGAAAAATTAAATAATTATTTAAATAACGACCATACATTTGATAAAAAAACAATGCTAGGTATAATATGTATAATCATTGTTATAAGTGGTATAATAGGATTTCTAGTAGAATATATATTTTATTATTTTAACGGTGGAATGAAAATATTTTACTGGAGAGGGGGCAATTTCCTACCTTGGATAAACATATATGCAATAGGAGCTGTTGGTATGTATTTTACAACGTATAGATATAGAAAAAATCCTCTTAAGGTAGTTTTAATAAGCATGTTATTGTGTGGAGTATTAGAATATATTGCAGGACTTGGTATGTATATTATAGGGGATGGTTTTCGCTGCTGGGATTATAATACTGAGATATTAAGTTTCGGAACTATTGGTGGTTTTGTTAGTGTTAGAAGTGTATTGTCATTTGGAATTGCTAGTTTATTTTTTATGTATATATTAGTTCCAGCTATATTCTATATAGCGCAACATACGAATAAAAAATTATTTCTAACTATTAGTATAGTATTATGCTCTATATTTCTTATAGATGAGATATATAATTTAGCAATTGCAAGAATTTTTAAACTTCCAAGGGCATCAGATATATATAAAAAACTTGGAATGCACTATGTAAAATTTAATTGATAATAATAAAAAGTGTAAATATATTGAAGGTAGAAATTTCTTTTTCTGCCTTTTATGTAATTAATAAATGAATCATATATGTAAAATTATTTTAGTACTACATTTAATAAAATATATTAGACATATTATGATTTATTTTGCATTTATTCTTGTATCTAACATTTGTTTGTGTTATACTTATATTGGTGATAACATGTATGAATATATAAAAGGTAAAATAGTCAGTCAGGAGAGTAATTATATAGTTATAGATAATAATGGTATAGGATATTTAGTTTATGTTCCTAATCCATATTCATTTGAAATAGATAAAGAGTATAAAGTATATATATATGAGTATGTTAGGGAAGATGAAAATAGCTTATATGGCTTTAAAACAAGTGAAGAAAAAGAGATGTTTTTAAAACTTATAAATGTAAAAGGTTTGGGATGTAAAATGGCACTTCCTATGCTTGCAACAGGCTCAATAAGTGGCATTATGGATGCTATAGAAAGAGAAAATATACTTTATTTAAAAAAATTTCCTAAAATAGGGGATAAAGTAGCAAGACAAATTATTTTAGATTTAAAAGGTAAATTAAATACGACTGTTAGTAATAATTCTACGAAAGATTTTAATGAGCTTATCGAAGTTTTAAAGGGTTTAGGCTATAAGCAAGTAGATATCAATAAAATATTACCATCTATAAAACCAGACTTAAATATAGAAGAACAAGTAAAGGAATCATTAAAATTGATGTTAAAATAATATGAGAATAGGTATAGATGTCGATGAAACTTTAGTAAGTTCAAACGATGCATTTGAATTTATAAAGAAAAAATATAATATAAATTTTAATAAAAAATTTAATGAATATTGGACAAAAGAAGAATGTGAATCTATTCTTCCTTTGTATGGTGAAGAGGTATTAAAAAACTCTAATATAAAAGATGGTGCGAAAGAAATATTAGATTACTTAAGTAGAACAAATACTTTAATAGTAATAACAGCCAGAAATAATCTATATTGTAAAAATGCTATAGAAATTACAAAACAAACATTATTTAATTTTGGTATAAAAATAGATGAATACTATTTTGGTCAAAAGATTAAATCAGATATTGCTAAAAAATTAAAAATAGACCTTATGATAGATGATAGTAAAAAAATTTATAATAATATGAAAAAAGAAAATATAGATTGTATTCTTTTTGGAGATGAAATAAAAACTTGGAAGGAAGTATTAGATTATATAGAGAGTAGGGGATTAAATGGATAGAATAGTTAGTGAAGAAGAGACAATTGAAGATAATTTTGAACAAAATATACGTCCTAGTACTTTAGATGAATATGTTGGTCAAAGTGAGGTTAAGGAAAATTTAAGTATATTTATTAAGGCTGCTAAGTTAAGAGAAGAACCATTAGACCATGTTTTATTATATGGACCTCCAGGTCTTGGAAAAACCACATTAGCATTTATTATAGCTAATGAATTAGGCAGTAATATTAAAACTGCCAGTGGTCCATCAATTGAAAAAAGTGGCGATTTAGCAGCCATTTTATCAAATTTAGAACCTGGGGATGTATTATTTATAGATGAAATACATAGAATTCCTAGATTTATAGAAGAAATTTTATATTCAGCTATGGAGGATTTTACTTTAGACATTGTGATAGGGACTGATAGTTCTAGTAGGAATATAAAAATAGATTTACCTCCATTTACTTTAGTTGGCGCAACTACACGTGCTGGAGATTTAACAAGTCCTTTACGTGATAGATTTGGAATAATAAATAAACTTAATTATTATACAGAAGATGAACTTAAGAAAATTGCTCTTAGGACAAGTAAAGTTTTAGGGTGTGAAATAGATGATGATGCCGCATTAGAACTCGCACGTCGTAGTAGAGGCACACCACGTATATGTAATAGATTATTTAAAAGAGTAAGAGATTTTGCAATAGTAATGGGTAATGGAAGAATAGATTTAAAAATTACTAAACTTGCTTTAGACAAATTAAAAGTAGATGAACTTGGACTTGATGATACAGATTATCATTTACTTAAGTCTATAATAGAAAAATTTAATGGTGGACCTGTTGGAATAGAGGCAATTGCTTCTTCTATTGGTGAAGAACAAACTACAATAGAAGATGTGTACGAACCTTATTTGCTACAAACTGGACTATTAAAACGTACTACACGTGGTAGAATGGTAACTGAGAAAGCATATAAACATTTAGGAATACCATATAAAGAAGATAATAAAAAAAATTAATTTGGGAAATATAATAGTGGTGAGTATTGTGAAAAAGTTATTTAATTTTTTATTAATTTTACTTTTGGTTGGATGTGGAAGCACTCAAAAAGAGGATTTGAAAATAGAAAAACCTGTAGAAAAAAAAGAATTAACTATAGAAGATTATAAGAATAATAATGTAAATGAATTAGGTGAAGTTCCTATTATGATGTATCACGGTATACATAACAAAAAAAATAGTGAAACTAGTTATACTGGTGGGAATGTAGACAAGGATGGATACCAAAGAACTACAGAAGCTTTTATCAATGATTTAGAATTTTATTATAGTAATGGTTATAGAATGATTAGATTAACCGATTATGTAGATGGTAATATAAATACTGAATTAGGTAAAAGTCCAATTATTTTAACATTTGATGATGGACTTTCAAATAATATAAATGTTACTGGATTAGATAAAGATGGAAATATAATTATTGACCCTAATTCTGCAGTAGGAATACTTGAAAGTTTTAAAAAGAAATATCCAGATTATAATGTAACTGCTACATTTTTTGTAAATGGTGGTTTGTTTGGTCAAAAAGAGTATAACGAAAAAATACTAAAATGGCTTGTGGATAATGGATATGATATAGGTAACCATACGTATAGTCATGTAAACTTTACAGAAGCTGATTCTAAAAGAAGTATAGAAGAAGTCGGAAGTGTATATAAAATATTAGATGAAATAATACCAAATAAATATGTTAATATAGTCGCACTTCCATTTGGCTCTCCATATTCGTTGGACCACACTAATATGCCTTATATATTTAGTACTGATTATAATAACAAAACTTATATTACAAAATCTGCTTTAAGAGTTGGTTGGAAGGCTGAATCTTCACCATTTTCAAAGGATTTTGAACCTAGATTTTTAAAAAGAATTAGAGCATACGATAATAATGGAAAAGACTTTGATATAGAGATGAATTTTAATTTGCTTGAAAAAACAAAATATATATCAGATGGAGATATAGACACAGTTGTAATACCTGAAAATGAAAAAGATAAGTTAAGTGAAAGTGTAAAAAAGGAAGTTAAAATTTATTAAATTTAACATATTTAAAAATGAGAAAAAATGTGCTATACTAAATATGAATTATAGAAACTGAGGTGTTGTAAATGGGTTATGCTGATAACAAAACATATTATGAAATTTTAGGAATTTCAACAGATGCTACTTCAAAAGATATACAACTTGCTAAGGATAGGCTTAAATTTGGTAGTCAAGATGAGCGTGTGCCTTTTAGTATGTGGAGTAAAATAGATGAAGCCTATAATGTTTTAATAGATGCTAATAAAAGAATGGAATATGATAAAAAAATCTTTAATGAACGTGAGACTTTATCCCCTATAGTAGAAAAAAAAGAAGAGTTACCTATTGAAAGTTTCAATAAAAGTACTACTTCTGTAATACCTGAAGAACCTAAAAACGATAAATTTCAGAATAATTCTTATTTTGAAATATCTATGTATGAAGAATATAGAAAAAATTTAGAAAAAGAGATAGAAAAATTGTTAAATGGTTCATATAATAGTTATAAATTATCGTTATGTGAATCTAAAATTATATATGTAATTAGATTTTTAGAAAAATATCTCGATGTTAAACAAAATACTAGAATTAGAAATAGTATGCAGCAAATTGAAATTTCAAATATAAAAGAACAACTAAATTATTTTAACAGGATGTTAAATGAAATAAAAAATAAAATGACTATTTATGACAGTAACAAAACAAGCACATTATCTACATTTAATAATTAAGAAAAGATAAAAGGGGAGAAATAATGACTTTAATAGATAGTTTAAATGAAATATTGAAAAAAGAGGAAACGTGGACTAAATTAATTAATGAAAATTTGTTAAATATTGTTTATTGTAATTTAGAGTTAAGACCGTTTTATCTAAAAAAGTTACAGGAATTAAATGAACAATATAATTCTGTTTATGATGTAGAATTTAAAAAAATTATAAGAATATTAATAGGCTTTGTTGAACAAATAATAAAAAAATTAGATTCACTAAATGAGCAATACAAAAATTTAAATATAGTTGATATTAAATCTTTAGTGCCATCATTTATTCTAAGTCGTAGTAAATCAAATGATATTTATAGTTTAGAAAATGCTCAAGATGATTATTTGTATGAAGAATCGAATAAAGTAATATGAAATAAGTGATACGCCTTTTTGAAAGTTTAATACACATCGCGTTAGAAATATTAGTTTCTAACGTTTTTACTTTTTAAAATTATTAAAATTAAAGCTAGCCTAAAGGCTAGCTATGTATACAATCATAAACTACATTTCTATGCGTTGCTACGATTATAATTTTTATTTAATGTTCTTTTTTCTCTCGCACTTTTTCTAACTTTAGTTCCATCTTCTAAAGTAACTAATTGTAAATTAACTTTTTGAAAATGTCTAGTTGCTCTACAAGAATGAGATCTTCTATTGCCAGCAAGTGGTTTTTTATTAGTTGCTTTTATTGCCATAATATTCCTCCGTTCAATCAAAGTCTTTTCCCTATGCCCATAAATCTTATCATATTTTTTTAAATAAGTCAAATATTTTTAATAATTTTATTTAAAATCAAAAATATTTATAGTAAAATATATGTAGGAGGAATATTATGTATACACCACTTTATATAAAAACTGATAATAGTTTACAAACATCTATTATTAAAATTAGTGATTTAATACAATTTGCTAACGAAAATAATATTAAATCCCTTACCATAACTGATAATAATATGTATGGAGTAATGGATTTTTATAAAATGTGCATAAGTAATGATATAAAGCCAATTATTGGTCTTGAAATTGTTTATAATGATAAAAAAATAGTGTTTTATGCTAAAAATTATAACGGATATAAAAATTTAATAAAGTTATGCACACTTTCTAGCGAAAGAAAATTAAATTTAAATGATTTAGAAAAATATTCTAGCGATTTAGTGTGCATAATTCCTTATAATAGTCGACCAACATATATGGATTTAAAAGAATTATATGAAGATGTATATATAGGTTATAAAAATATTAGTGAGTTTAATAATATAAATTTAACTAATAAAATTTATATGAACGAAACCTTATATTTAACTAAAAATGATAGTAAATATATACAATATATGGATGCTATTAAAGAAGGGACAACAGTAAATTTAGTAGAAAATAATCATATAGATAATTACATATTACTTGAAGATGAGTTTAATGATGAATATAAAGATTCAATAGAATTTAATCATAGAATATCGGAAATTTGTAATGTAGAAATTCCTTTAAATCAAAAATTAATGCCTAAATTTATTAATGAGGATAATGTGGATAGTTTTACATATTTAAAGAAAAAGTGTATAGAAGGGTTAAGAAAACATTTTGGTAATACCGTAAAAGAAGTCTATCAAACAAGATTAAAATATGAACTAGATGTAATTAATAAAATGGGATTTTGCGATTATTTTTTAATAACTGCAGATTATGTAAGATATGCAAAGGAAAATAATATTATAGTTGGAAGTGGTAGAGGAAGTGCTGTTGGTTCACTAGTAGCTTATTGCCTTATGATTACTGATGTAGACCCTATTAAATATGATTTATTATTTGAAAGATTTTTAAATCCAGAACGTGTAAGTATGCCCGATATAGATATAGATTTTGAACACGAAAAAAGGGAAGATGTAATAAATTATTGTATAAACAAATATGGGAAAAAAAGAGTTGTACCTATCATAACATTTGGTACACTAGGAGCTAAGCAATCTTTAAAAGATGTTGGCAAAGCTATGGATATAGACCCAAAATTAGTTGATGATTTATCAAAATTAATAAATTCTAAGAAAACGCTAACAGAAAACTATGAGCAAAATAATAGAATTAAAGAATTATTAAATAGACGTGATGAGTTAAAGGAATGCTATAATATTGCTATTAAATTTGAAGGACTTAAGAGACATACTTCTATACATGCCTCAGGAATAGTTATGTCCTGCATTGATTTAGATGAGGTAATACCACTTGATAAAAGTCATGAATTTTATATAAGTGGTTATGACCATACATATTTAGAAGAAATAGGATTACTAAAAATGGATTTTTTAGCTATTAAATATTTAACAACTATTCATAATATTATCGATAGTGTTAATAAAGACTATAATACTAATATAAAATTTGATGAAATACCTTTAAATGATATTAATGCTCTTAAAATATTTAATAAAGCTGATACCGTTGGAATATTTCAATTTGAATCCGATGGAATGATTAATTTCTTAAGAAAACTTAAAGTTACAAGTATGGATGATTTGTTTGCTGCTATTGCGTTATTTAGACCAGGTCCAATGCAAAATATACCTAATTATATTAATAGGAAACATGGTTTAGAAAAAATTGAATATATAGACCCGTCACTAGAGTCAATACTTAAAAGTACTTATGGCATAATGATCTATCAAGAACAAATAATGAAAATAGCTAGAACAATGGCTGATTATTCATTAGGTGAAGCAGATATACTTAGAAAGGCTATGAGTAAAAAGAAAAAAGATATATTATTAAAAGAAGAAGAAAAATTTAAAGAACGTGCTTTGAAAAAAGGGTATACTGAAGAAATAATAAGTAAAGTATATGAACATATGATTAAATTTGCTGAATATGGTTTTAATAAGTCTCATTCTGTTGCATACTCTATAGTTGCGTATAAAATGGCATATTTAAAGGCTTATTATCCTAACCATTTTATTACTTATTTATTATCTATGGAAATAAATGATATTGATAAAATAAAACAATATATATATGAAGCTAAGAATAAAGGTATTAAAATATTAATGCCTGATATAAATTTAAGTGGTTCAAAATATATAATAGAGGGTAATGGGATTAGATATCCATTATCTAGTATAAAAAATGTTGGTATGTCTTCAAGTGAACTAATAATAAAAGAAAGAGAAAAAGGAAAATATACTGATATATATGATTTTATTAGAAGATGTTATGGAAAAAGTGTGAAATCGACTGTCTTAGAATCTTTTATATATGCAGGTGTGTTTGATTCATTTGGATATACAAAAAAAACTTTAATAAATAATTTGGATTTAATTATAAACTATGGAGAACTAATTAAAGAATTAGATAGAGCTTTTGCTTTAGAACCAGAAATAATTGAAACGGATGAATTTGATAGTAAATTTTTAATGAAAAAAGAATTAGAAATATTTGGACTATATTTAACGAATAATCCTATAACAGAATTAAAAAATAAATATAAAGGCATTATAAATTTAGGAGAAATAGAACTATATTTTGATAAAAAGATATCTGTAATTTTATGTGTAGATAAATTAAGACCACTAGATACTACTAAAGGAGAAAAAATGTGCTTTTTAACAGGCAGTGATGAAGTATCTCAAGCTGTTGTAGTTATGTTTCCAAAATTGTATGAAAACAGTAAAGATTTGCATAGAGGGGATATAATTAAAGTTAGAGGAAGAGTTGAAAAAAGGTTTGATGAATACCAATTAATTGCAAACGAAATTACTAGACTTAAATATTAGGGAGGTAAAGATGAGACATATTGGGACAAAAAATATTGAAACGGAAAGATTATTACTTAGAAGATTAACTTGTGATGATGCTTTAATGGCATATAAAAACTGGTGTAGTAGTGATAATGTTTCAAAATATGTAATGTGGAAAAAACATAATAATGTTGAAACTACAAAAAAGTTATTTGAATCTTGGGAGAAAGAATATGAAGATTTAACTACATATAGGTGGATTGTAGAAATTAAAAAAACTAAAGAACTTATAGGTACTATAGATGTTGCATCAAAGAAATTTTTACCATATGGCACATGTGAGATTGGTTATTGTTATGGAGAAAAGTATTGGGGTAATGGTTATGCTACAGAAGCACTTAAAGGGGTTATAAAGTATTTGTTTGAACAATGTGATGCTGATGTGATATTTGCTGAACATTTAAGTGATAATAAGGCTAGTGGTAGAGTAATGTTAAAAAGTGGAATGACGTATGAAGGAGTTTTAAAAAGTAGAATTGAAGATAGTTTGGGAAAAAGAAATGATATAGTTTCATATTCAATTACTAAAGATGAGTATAATATTAAAGCAGGTGAGTTATGAAAAGAATGAATAAAGATGAACTCTTAGAATTAATTAAATCTTTAGATATAGATAATAAAGAATTTTGGATACTATCTTCAGGAGCCTTAGTACTTAGAGATTTATTTGAAGATGCTGGAGATTTAGATATTGCTGTTACTAAAAAAGGTTTAGATGAGTTAAAAAATAAGTATGATTTAAAACAAAAAGAAAACGGTTGGTATATAGTAAACGATAAGGTAGAATGTGTATTAGATACCAAGGAGGATTGGAAAATTGAAAAAGTTGGAGATTATTACTTAGAGAGTTTAGAAAAGTATTTTGAATATTTAAAAACAAGTAAAAGAGAGAAAGATAAAATTAAATATATTATAGTAGAAAAAGCATTAAAAGAAAAAGTTTAATGTTTTTTTCATTATATAAAAGAATTTAAAAATTGGAACACTGTCCCAACTTTCATAGAATTATTATTATAAAATACTATGTATAAGTGGCTAATAACGTTGAATAACATACAAATAAGCTAGAAAATATGTTATAATTAAATAGGTGAGAATATGGAGTATTTAGATTTATATGATGAAAATAGATGTTTAACAGGTGAGAAAATTTTAAGAAGTAAAGATATGGATATACCTTTAGACAGATATATAAATATTGTTATAGTATTTATTGAAAATAGTAAAGGAGAATTTTTAATACAAAAGACATCTAAAGAAAAAGGAAGTGTATTTGCAACTACAGGCGGGTTTGTTAAAAGTGGAAGTACTAATGATAAAACCATTGTAGAAGAGATAAAAGAAGAACTAGGAATAGATATAGATATTAATGATTTAAAACTCGTACATACTATTAAACATAAAAAAGCATTTCATGATGCTTACTACACCATGAAAGATATTGATATAGATAAACTTAAACTTCAAAAAGAAGAAGTAGAGTATGTTAAATGGATGAGTATAGAAGAAATAGAATCTTTAATAGAAAAAGGGGAATTTAGGAAAGGTAATATAGAGTCTTTTAACGTTATAAAAAAAGTGAAAAATAAAATTTAATATATTAAATTTATAAGGTGTTAATTTGTTACTATTCACAGCCCATTAAAAATAAATAAAGAAAAATACAGGAAAAAAAGTAACAAGTTATGTACTAAAATATGTGCATAATTTTTTGCGTAATCCCTTGAAAAATAAGGGGAAAA
>CANRDA010000005.1 GCA_947629285.1 uncultured Bacilli bacterium | reverse complement strand
GATTTCCCACTGGAGCAAGTGAGGAGAATCGAACTCCCATCTCAGCCTTGGCAAGGCCGCATACGAACCATTGTACTACACCTGCATTAAGTAGTGCATATATAATATACACTATTTTTCTTTTTTTGTAAATACTATTTATTCAGTTATTGTATCAAATTGTGAATTATATAACTCAGCATAGAACCCATTTTTCTTAAGTAAATCATCATGTGTTCCCTGCTCTATAATATTTCCATCTTTCATAACTAATATTAAATCAGCATTTTTTATAGTAGATAATCTATGAGCAATTATAAAGGAAGTTTTACCTTGAGTAAGTTTATCCATTGCTTTTTGAACTAACTCTTCTGTTCTTGTATCTACATTGGATGTAGCCTCATCAAGTATTAAGAAAGGCGCATTCTCAAGCATACCACGAGCGATTGTCATAAGTTGTTTTTGACCTTGACTTACTGATTCACTATCATCTATATGAGAATTAAGACCTCCAGGTAGAGTTTTTATAAAGTGTTCTACACCAACAGTCTTACAAGCCTCCATAATCTCTTCATCTGTTACGCCCTCTTTATTAAACTTTAAATTCTCTCTAACAGTTCCATCAAATAGCCAAGTATCCTGTAAAACCATTACAAACAAGTCATGGATATTTTCTCTTGATAATTCTTTAATAGACACTCCATCTATTAAAATATCTCCATCTTTAATATCATAAAACTTCATAAGTAAATTTACCATAGTAGTTTTACCCGCACCAGTAGGTCCTACTATTGCAACCTTCTCACCAGGCATTGCTTTCGCACTAAAGTCATTTATTATAACTCTATCATCATTATACGCAAACTTTACATTCTTAAATTCTATTTTACCTTTAACTTTAGACTTATCTAAATGTTTAGTTATATTCTTTTCACTAGACATCTCTTCTTCATCTAAGAAATCAAATACCCTTTCACTAGCAGCTGCAGTTGACTGTAATGAAGTCATTGCTTGTGCGATTTGAGAAAGTGGATTTGTAAATAATCTAACATATATAATGAATGCTACTATTGCTCCAAAAGATATTATATTGTTACTTGCAAGTATCGCACCTACTACACATACTGCAACATAACCTAAATTACCGACAAACATCATGATTGGTTGCATCATTCCAGATAAAAATTGGCTTTTTCTATTACAGTTATATAACTTTTTATTTAAAGTATCAAACTCTTCATTTGCTAATCTCTCACCATTATATGCTTTAACTACATTATGTCCTGAGTAAATCTCTTCTATATATCCATTTAAGTTTCCAAGTTCTACTTGACGCTCAATAAAGTATTTTTGAGATTTACCTAATATTATTCCCATAAACATAAAACCAACTAAACTAGATACAATAGCAGTTATAGCCATAATCCAGTTAGTTATAAACATCATAAGTATTGAACCTAAGAAAAGCGTTATACTTGTAACGAGTGTGGCTAAACTCTGATTCATATTTTGGGCTATAGTATCTATATCGTTTGTAATCCTAGATAGTACATCTCCTGTTTCATGAGAATCAAAGTATTTTAAAGGAAGCCTATTCATCTTAACACTTATGTTAGACCTTAATTTTTTTGCAAAATTATTAGATGTAGTTGTCATTATAATAGACTGTACATAGTTAAATAACGCACTTACTATATATAATATTGCAAGAAATAAAGCAATATTCTTAACTCTATTCATATCTATTTTTCTATCTATAAGATTTAAAATAGATTCTGGAATATTTTTTATCTCTTTAAGCATTACTTCGCTATTTATCTCTTCTCCATTTTTGGCTTTATCAATTATCTCTTTAAATTTTGCTTTATCTTCAATACTTATATTATCATTTGCCATAATGTCTTTTATGTTATCTTCAGATATATTAGGAAGTCCTGCATATACTTCATCTGATAAATCAGATAGTTTATTTGGAGCAATTAAAGCAAATATCGCACTTATCATAGCAAGAATTAAAGATATTATAAGTAAGTATCTCCATTTATTTAAACTCAAGAATAATCTTTTTATAGAACCTTTGAAATCTCTTGATTTCTCTGGTATTCCTCTTCTCATTGGTCTAGGCATTTTCTAACTCCTCCTTTGATAATTGTGATAAAGCAATTTCCCTATAAATAGGACAAGTTTTCAAAAGTTCTTTATGAGTTCCTATACCAACCATAGTACCACTATCTAATACGACAATCTTATCCGCACCAATTATAGTACCTATTCTTTGTGCGACTATCATACTAGTAGCATCCTTAGTATATTTTTTTAACTCTTTTCTTAAAACTGAATCTGTCTTGTAATCGAGCGCTGAAAACGAATCATCAAATATATATATTTCTGGGTCTCTTGCTATCGCACGAGCTATTGCAAGTCTTTGTTTTTGACCACCTGATACATTAGTCCCACCTCTTGCAATATGTGATTCGTATTGTTTATCCATCTTAGTAACAAAATCCTCTGCTTGAGCAACTTTTATAGCCTCTTTTACTTTTTTTAATGTTGGTTTGCCCTTTCCATTATAACCATAACTTACATTAGAAATTACATCTCCTGTAAACATTACTGCTTTTTGAGGTACATACCCTATTTTATTGTTAAGAGACTCCTTTTTATAATCTTTTACATTTATTCCATCTACTAAGACTTCTCCATCTGTTGCATCATAAAATCTTGGAACTAAATTTATTAAAGTGCTTTTACCACTTCCAGTTGAACCTATAAAGGCAATAGTCTCACCTTTATTTACTTTAAAACTAATATCTTTAAGTAAATACTCATCTGCATCTGGATATTTAAATGATACATTTCTAAATTCTACTGTACCTACTTCTTTAGAACCTCTACCATCTATTGTACCTTCTTTTATAGCAATATCACTATCTAATATCTCGTTTATACGACGAGCAGAAACTTGAGCCCTTGGAAGTATCATAAATATCATAGCAAGCATCAAAAATGCTGCAATTACTTGCATACCATAGCTTGAGAATACTACCATGTTACTAAATAATATAAACTTATCTAACATAAGTGCTTTATTAATCATAATAGCGCCTATAAAGTATATACCTAAAGTTAAAAAGTGCATAACAAAATTCATAACTGGATTTAATACAGCAAAACATTTTTGATTAAACATCTGCATACTAGTTAAACTACTATTTACATCTTCAAATCTTTTTTGTTCGTATTTTTCTGCATTAAATGCTCTTATAACTCTTATACCAGTTAAGTTTTCACGCGTAACACCATTTACTTTATCTATTAACTTTTGTACTTTCTCAAATCTTGGGAATACTATAAAAATAATTGTTCCAACAGTTAAAAGTAGTATTACAACGCACCCTCCTGTAAGTAAACTCCATTCAAAGTTTTTATTAAGTATTTTAGTTACTGCCCAAAGTGCCATGATAGGTGCCTTTATAAGCATTTGAAGTCCCATAGCAATAAACATCTCGAGTTGAGTTACATCGTTTGTAGTACGAGTTATTAAACTACTGATTTCAAACTTTTTAACTTCTTCCATTCCAAATTTACCAACTTTTTTAAATATTCTCTTTCTTAAATTTAAAGAAAAATCAGCTGATAAAAATGAAGTTAAATAACCTGTTATAATAGCAGCGAGTAAACTTCCAAAGGCACATAGAAGCATATATCCACCCTGCACTAATATATCAGTTATATTACTACCTTTTTCAGTAACAAGTCTAGTTATATTACTCATGTAATCTGGCAATTTTAAATCTAACCATACTTGAGTTATTATAAGTAAAAAACATATAAATATATATAACCAATCTCTTTTGTTGAATCTTTTAAATAGTTTTAACATTTAATCACCTCTATAATATATACAAATATCGTTATTTTGATTATAACTTTTTTTAAACACGTACATTAAATATATTACAAAGGCCTTATTTTGTCAATAAATTTCAAGAAAATTTCATAAATATATGTATTAAAAATGAAATAATTAATCTCTAACTATTTCATTGAATATATGTATAATCTTGGGCTTTTGTAACACTAAGTAAAGTGTTAGATAAATTCCATTTCTCTGTTGTTACTTTTATAGTCTTCAAATTGAAGCAACTTGAAAACATATCATCAAAAGATGTTACACTATGTGTATCAAACATAGTTAAATCTAATTCTTCTAAAACATTACACATATTAAACATATGGGTCATATCATTAACTTTTGACGTATCAAAGTTTTCTCCAAAATTTATATTTTTTAAAGCAGAACATCCGTTAAACATATCTCTAATATTTGTCACATTTTGTGTATTAAAATTACTTAAATTAATTGTGGTTAAACTTCTACAATTTGAAAACATATTTGACATGTTTGTTACTTGCGACGTGTCAAAGTTTTCTCCAAATTTAATATGCTTTAATTTGTAACATCCTGTAAACATATTTTGCATACTTGTTACTTTGCTTGTATCAAAACTACTTAAGTCTATAGTTTCAAAATCACTTCCTCCAAACATATAATACATATTCGTTACATTTGATGTGTTGAATTTTTCTATTCCTTTTATTTCCTTTAAATTACTACAATACATAAACATAGAACTCATACCTATTACTTTACTAGTATCAAAGTTACTTAAATCTAATGTAGTTAATTTGCTACATCCATAAAACATACTTGACATACTTGTTACTTTACTGGTATCAAAACTACTTAAATCAAGGGTTGTTAAACTACTACAACTACTAAATGTACTATTCATATTTACCACCTTTGATGTGTCAAAGCCTGTTAAATTAAGTGTCTTTAAATTATTACAACCACTAAACATTTTCGACATCACTGTTATTTTGCTTGTATCTATTAGGTTAAATTCTATTTCTTCTACTGATTGAAAGTTATAAAACATACTATCACCACTTAAACAACTTATATATCCATCACTATATACATAAATTGCTCCTGTTTCTTCATTATAGTATCCTTTTATACTTCCATTTCCTGCTTTTGATAAATCTATATTTGGTAATCCTTCTAATTTTTCTTTTGTATATCCTTCTGGTAATACTCCATCTTGTAAAAACTCTATTCTTTTTACTTTTTTATCTATTGTTTTTGATGAGACTGCTGTTCCGTCAGTATTTTGATTCCCTACCAATTTCTTTATTTTTTCGTTAAAGGATGTTCCTCCTGCTAAATCATTCTCATTTAAACTTTTTAGTATTGTTATATCATCACCATTTACTCTTGCATAATAATCATCTATGAATCCTTTTAGTACTATTACTACTTTAGAATCTTCTATTAATAATTGTCCACTTTTTAATCCTTTTCCTTCATACTCTATATCTATTTCTTTATCACCTAATACTATTTTCTTTCCATCATCAGTAATTGTATATAAGCCATCACTTACATTCTCATTTATTCCTTTATTCATAAGTGATATATTTACCGCTCTTATATATTCACTTGTACTTATTTCTAATGATTTTATTTTAGACTCCTCTATTATATGTAATATTGTTGGTACTGCTATTAAAGCAATTATTGCGAGTATTACTATTACTGCTAGTAACTCTACTAATGTAAATCCTTTGTTTTTCATATTCTATCAACTCCTATATTAACATTATACCACATCTGCTCGTAATTTGTTCGATTAAATTCACAAAGTATCATTAAAATGTAAAAATTATTTATAGAGGTAGATAATTTATGTATGGTTTTAGATTAAAAGAATTAAGAGAATCAAACGAATTAACAAAAAAAGGACTTGCAGAAAAATTGGGTGTTAGCGATTCAATTTATTCAAGATGGGAAAATCA
Organism: uncultured Bacilli bacterium; assembly: GCA_947629285.1. Taxonomy (GTDB): domain Bacteria; phylum Bacillota_I; class Bacilli_A; order RF39; family UBA660; genus UMGS1613. Next base: position 14,530 of record CANRDA010000005.1, on the reverse strand, counting down.
AAAAGATATAATTCCAACTAAAAGATTATATCAATTAGCAAATTTATACAAATTAAACATTGACTATATTCTAGGATTAACTGACAAAAAAATTAATTTAGTTTCAAGTGATACTGTAAATATTGAATTAGTTTCAAAAAGAGCAAGAGAAATTAGAAAAGATTTCAACGATACATTAAGGTCATTTTCTAAAAAGATTAACACTTCAAATTCAACTTGGAGTGCTTATGAAACAGGAAAGACTTTAATTCTTTGCGCATTTTTACTTCAGATTAATAAAATGGGAAATTATTCTATTGATTGGATTCTAGGTAGAAGTAATAATAAATACATAAATTAAGGTCTATTTACTACTTTCAAATTGAGTAATAATAGTTTAAAAGGAAAAGTCTCATCGTTTGATGAGGCCTTTTTATTTTAATTTCTCTATAACTATAGTTACAATAGGGTTTGCAAAAAATGAATCTGTTACTAACTCATTTGAACCTGGACTTACTAAATGTATAGTATCTTGCGCAGTATTTATTAATTCAAATACATCGTTATCTAGTACTGTTGTAACTATTCCGTGTGCATTAATCCTAACAACAGGTTCTTGATAATCCCAAGTACACCCTCCAACATAAATTGTAGTTTCTCCAACTTTTCTTAATCCAACTCCAACAACATCGTTTTTTCCAGGATATATAGTAGAACTAGATGAGTATAATTGTACCATAAAGTCTACACGATAAACTCCACCTTTTTTAAAAGCAATAGTATTATCACTTAAAGTAAAGTTTTCATTCATATCATATATCTTTGTATCTATTGGTATTCTTTTATTAGATTCGACAGGAATACCATAAGTATCCAAGTCATCATTAGCAGTCATAAAGAATGCAGATGGTACTTCTAAAGGTCCAGGATCTCCTTTTGGTCCAGGCATTCCAGGATATCCCATATCTCCAGGAAGTCCTTGTGGACCTTGTTCTCCTTTATCTCCTTTTGGACCTTGTATACCGGGTGGTCCAGCTGGTCCAGGTTCCCCCATCTCACCTTTATCACCCTTTGGTCCTTGAGGGCCTGTATCACCTTTAATTCCTTGTACACCTTGAGGTCCAACAGGTCCTTGTATTCCTTGCTCTCCTTGTAAACCTGTTTCTCCTTGCAGTCCTTGTTCACCACGTGGCCCTTGTATTCCAGGCGGACCTTGTTCTCCTTTAGGTCCTCTTTCACCCTGCTCTCCTCTAGGGCCTTGTATTCCTCTTTCTCCCGTGTCTCCCTTAGGTCCTTTTATCTCACCTACATTATTCCATTTATCAGCATCTTCACTCCATACATATAAGTTTGGGCCTACTAAGTAAGATTGTCCGGGTTTCCCTTTTGGAAAGTTTCTTTCTAACTCACTAATATTATCAAATGACCCTAATATAGTAACACTCGTTCCGGGTGTGCCTTTCTCTCCTTTAGGACCTCTTTCACCTTGAGGTCCCATTGGACCTATATCTCCTTGTTCACCTTTAGGGCCTTCTATTCCGGGTGGTCCTTGCAAGCCTTGTATTCCCATCTCACCCTGAGGTCCCATTTCTCCTTGTGGTCCAGGTATTCCTTGAGGTCCCATCTCTCCAGGTACACCTTGCTCACCTTTTGCGCCTATCTCACCTTGTGGTCCAGTAGGTCCAATATCTCCCTTTGGCCCCTTTATCGCTCCTACATCTAACCATCCATCTGCCCATATATATAAATCATTACCAATTATATAACCTTGTCCTACACTTCCAGTTGGATACTTTTCTTCTAATTCTTCTATTGTATCAAAACTTCCTAGTATATTTAATGCAGGTCCTATTGGTCCAGTTGGACCTGTTGGGCCAATAACCACCCCCATACACTTTGGTTTATACTTTTGGTCATTTTCTATTTTCTTTAATGCTTTTTCATATAAATCCATGTAAACCACACATTCCTTTCACTTCGTTCAAGGCACACATAGTCATGAAAATTTTAATTTATTTTCAGACTATCACCTATTTAACTATATTCTATTAAATAGATATTATAAATAAAATTACAATAAACGATTATTTTTCTTATAATATTTTTAAATTAAATACTTTACAATTAAACGTACATCAAATGTTCCTTTCTCAAAATTATACGTTGCCAACTAATTTTTTTAAAATCTTGCATATTATTTTTTATTATAACAAGAATAATAAAGGTGAATAGTATGTGGATATATATTTTTATACTACTATCTAAAATAATAGAAAATGCACTTGCTACTTTAAGACTTATCGTAGTAGCAAACGGTAAAAAGAAATTAGGTGCCCTACTCCAAGGTATAATTGCTTTAGTATGGATATTTGTAACTGGAATAGTTATAATAGATATAAATAAAGATGTACTTAAAATAGTATTCTTTTGTATAGGTTCTATAATTGGCTCTTATCTAGGAAGTATAATAGAAGAAAAAATCGCACTAGGCAGTAATATGCTCGTGTGCGTTATTAAAGAGAAATATGAAAAAATACTTAAAGATAGATTAAATAACTATCAAATTACAACTATCTGTGAAAAGAATAATTCACTATCTATACTCTTTATATTTATAAAAAGAAAAGAATCAAGAAAAATAAGTAAAATAATTAAAACTATAGATGAAAACGCGATTATAATTAGTGAAAAAGCAAAAACTTTAAGTAATATAGTCTAATATAATATAAATAAACCACCTAGTATAATAAACTATATTAGGTGGTTTGATGAAAAAGTGGTGTCGTGGTAGAGGGATATGGTGGATACTCTTAATTGGATTTAGTTTACTATTATTTTATCAATTAATTCTTACTATATTTATATTTACAAGATTTAACTTCTTTTTAATATTTCTTTTTCTATTTTTAATATTTTTTTCTTTCTTTAGAATATTATGGTAATACTTAAAAATCAATTTTTTACAATTGATTTTTTATATTCTTCTATTACTTTATTACTCTTATAAAGTTTATCTATTTCATTTCCTATTTTTATACACATATTAAACTCACTATCATTAAATTCTATTTTATCTGGCATAGTTATAAGTATAAAAAATAGTTCTTTCTCATACTTTTTTAAAGGATATACATGTTCATATCTTTTAAGCAATTCTACAAAATCGAAATCGCTAAAATGATTGTTGTATAAGTTATATAAATCGAATACAGGTATATCTATTTTAGATTTATCCCAACTAATTAGATAATTGTTATCGCCTCTAATATAGTGAGATAAATCTAAATTATTATGTACAATAGTCATCCTCATTTTATCTAATCCATTTATAGTCTCTAGCCAATTTCCAACATATTCCTTACCTATTTCAATAGATTTGAATATAGCATTTATATTTCTTGCAAGTAAATATTCACTAGGAGACATAAATACTTTCTCATCTATAATAGATATTATATCAGTATAGTACTCTTTTAAGTATTCAAAATTATTACTTAAATCCTCATATATCTTTTTAAACTCATCCTCACTTATACTTTTATAGTGAGTTGTTTTACTGTGCATAAGTGAAACTAAATCTACTAAATCTATTATCTTTTGCTCTTTAGGTATATCACTATCTTCTACATATTTAGATATAATATAATCTTCTTCACTTAATATTTTAGGATAGTAATTAAAATTTCTATCGTTTAAATAGTTATAAATGTAGTCTTTATTCTTATTTTTCTTTATAACTACTTTACCAATATTGGTATCTGCTATAACTACATTACCCTCTTTTTTATAACTATGAGCTCTTATATCGTTTCTTTTTAATAAATCACTAATCTCTTTCATAAGTATTAGGTATTATTATTTTATCTCCTAATTGTAAATTACTTAAATCGTTATATTTTTTTAATTCTTCTTCTGTTACATTATACTTTTCCATAATACTATCTAGTGTATCTCCATCTCTTAATATAAACACATTATAAGTTACATAAACGTCGTTATTAAACGAACTATTATTAAAAATTGTATTTATTTTCTCTTCTACTTCTTCGTTTAAATCATTAGTAACCTCTTTATCTAGTATATCAGGCATAATAACTTGTTCAATAGGGATATCTTCTTCCTCTATACATCTTTCCTTTTCTTCTTTTATCTCTTCCACTTCTTCATCCTCACTTTCTATAATATCTACTTCTTTAGTCATATCAACTAAATCATCTACTTCTATTAAAGGTTTTTCCTGTAAGTGGTCTACCAATACATCTATTGAAACTGATAAAACATTATTATTTACAATTTCATAGTAAAAGTCATCTATATCAATAGTTGCCTTATTGGTCTCGAATCTATCATCTAGTACTATTTCAAAAGGTAAATTTAACTCAAAAGGTTCAACAGTTTCGCTATTATCACTCACCTTATATTCACCACTAATTATGAAATCTCCACTTATAGTATCATCTTTTAAATTAAGTGTATTTTCTAAAGAAATACTTGTTATCTCACTTAAGTTTGTTTTAAAAATCACATCTTTTTTAAAAGGTATTATATTTTTCATAAACATCTCCTATCAATTAAAGTTATGCATTATTATTTTAAATATGATTTATTTACAAGTATAGTCGTAACTTTGATATTGCTTTTTTAATTCTTTTTTAGATTTCTTATCTTCTAATTTACCACTTAATTCTGATATTATTTTATTATCGTTAAGTACTAGATTATATTCTTCTTTATACTCTTCTACATCTTTAAAATACTCTTTTGCATCAACGCTTGTTTTAAATACCATAATGTCTTTAGATTTATAAGTATTATCTTTTAGATTAAATGTAATACTATTATCTATTTTTATGTCATCGAAAGTCTCTTTGTAATTACACTTAAGCTTATTCCCACAACCAACAGTTAAAAGCATTACTAAAATAAGTATTATTTTCTTCATAGTATCACCAATAAAGTTTATGCATGTACAAAAAAAATAGAAGTTAAACTTCTATCTAAAAAATATCATATAAATTAAGAAACCTACAAATATTAAAGTCATTATAATACCATTTATTATATCTGATTTATTACTCTTATATTTAACCCCTACTGCCATTGAAACTAAAACTCCTCCAATAAGGCCACCTATATGAGCTAAATTATTTATACTTGTTGCAATAAATCCTATAATAAGGTTAAGTATTATAAGAGGTATTATTTGACTTCTTATAACTCCACTTAAGTATACACGGTAGTGGTACCCAAAATATAGTAAGGCACCAAGTAGTCCAAATATCGCACCACTTGCTCCTACTGAAACATAGGTATCTTGTAAAAATGCCATAGAAAGTAAATTACCTATAATCCCACTACCTATAAATATTATAGTATATTTTACTTTACCAAAGAAACTTTCTAGTTGTGGGCCTATTATATATAACGAATACATATTACATATTAAATGAAGTAATCCTCCGTGCAAGAAAATAGATGTTACAAGTCTATATAATTCTATATAGTTATTTCCCATTTCCTTAAAGTTTACTAACGCACCATAGTTATATAATATATTTGGGTCTAAATCGTTTATAAAATCACCTGATGCGAGTGCGCAAAGTATAAACATAACAAAACATATAGCCATAAATATATATGTCATAATTGGTGTCTTTTTAGAAAATACATCCTCTGCTTTTTTAGTTTCTTCAAAATTCTTTTTATTTATATCATCAGTTAATTTAATAAATAAGGCAAGGCCCTCTTCATTAGAGTTTTCAACTTCTAATATATTAGGAAATTCATTTATTATAAAAGAATATTTTGATAAATCTTTAATTTCTTTTACATCAGCACATTTTATATTATCATATTCTTTTTCAGATATGTCCACACTGTCTCCTAAGTTCACAAATATACTTAAAGCTTCCATTTTTAATGAAAACATCTTTCTTTTTATTTTTTTTAATATTTGCTTAGTTCTAAACATATCAAAATCTAATTGTTCATTATTGTGTATATAATTAGAAACTATCCTTACTATCTTATAGTCAGCATCACTTTTCTCAAGCCATATCTCGTCTTTTGCTCCGTGAAGTACTACTGGACTATAACCCTCTATAGTTATGAAGTAGTGAAGTAATTTCATCACTATCTCATCGTTTTTACTTAAAGTAATATTCATTTTTAATTCACCAATAATATTTTAATACATTTATCATAAGATGTAAAGAGGTGGAATATGAAAAAAATATTGAAATTTTTAGCTTTATTACTACCATGGTTTATAAGTGGAATACTCTTTAGGAGTGATGATATATTCTATAAAGGACTAAATAAGCCTTCGTTTGCACCTCCATCTATAGTATTCCCTATTGTATGGACTATTCTTTATATTTTAATCGCTATTAGTCTTTATTTAATATATAAAGATAATGATTTGAAAGACACTCCGGATTTCAATAAATCATTACTTATCAATTATTTTTCAAATCAAATATTTTCTTTTTTGTTCTTTACTTTAAAAAGTCCATTTCTTGCTTTAGTAGATACAGTTATAGTACTTATCAGTTCACTATTTTTATACTATGAAGCAAAAGAGATTAATAAAACATCAGCTAGGTTACTTATACCATATATACTATGGAATATATTTGCCTCTATATTAATTGTATCAATATTTTTCATGAATTTATAAAAACAGAACTAAAATTCTGTTTTTATTCCCATTTTTTACTAAACATTCTTTTTAAATAGGCATCATTAAATGTATTATCTAAAAATTCTTCATAAACATTTCTAGGTTGTATACCCTTTCTGTGCTCTCTTGCTCTATATATTGCACTCGCAGTAAGTAACTCATCTAATACCAAAAATACTACTAATACGAGTGCTAAAGTATTTTTAATATTTAAAGGAATCTTATTTATCATCTTATTTATAAATGGATATAATAATTTTATCCAAATTATTCCAAGTATTCCCCAAAATATAGAAAATAGCAAACATATTCTACCATTTATATTAAATAAATAATTGGAATAATCCCAAATTTTGAACCCTAGAACAAGTTCTATGCCTAAACTCATTATATATTCTAGTATAGAGCCTCCTATAAATCCTATAACAAATAATTTTAAATATGATTTATCTTTAAACTCTATTAAAATAAGAGTCAAGAAACAAGCTCCAATTCCATATGCTATATCAAATGGGCCTATTACAAGTGCGGACGGATTTACAAACACTCCTGTCCTTATAAAATTAAACGAGTTTTCTATTACCCAGCCAGCTATACTTGCAATAATAAAAAGGTAGAACATATTACACCAATTTATTTTTTTCATAACATCACACTACTTACTTTAATTAATTTGGTTTTATTAAACTAAGTGAGACTTTATTTTTATCTAGTTTTATTTCATCTACGTAGCAATCTACTATGTCACCTACACTTAGTATTTCACTAGGATGTTTAATATATTTATCTGTTATTTTTGATATATGTACAAGTCCATCTTCATGTAGTCCAATATCTATAAAAGCACCAAAGTCTACTACATTTCTAACTGTACCTTGAAGTTGCATACCAACTTTTAAATCTTTAAGTTCTAATATATCACTTTTAAGTATTGGTTGAGGCATCTCATCTCTAGGGTCTCTATTTGGACTTTTTAAAGACTTAACTACATCTTCTAATGTATATATATCTGTATTTAATTTATCTTTATATTCTTCTAAATTTATATTATCTAACTTTTCTATTAATTCACTTTTACCTACATCATTTAAAGTCATATCAAGCTCTTTTAAAAGGTTTGTTGCAACACTATAACTTTCGGGATGTATTCCTGTTCTATCTAATATGTTATCCCCATCAGTTATTCTTAAAAATCCAATAGCCTGTTCATAAGTTTTATCACTTAATAATTTTTCTATTTCTTTTCTTGAATTTATTTTACCTTTAGTATTTCTATAGTTGATTATTTTATCTATGCTTTTTTTAGTAATACCTGATACGTATTTAAGAAGTGATGGAGAGGCTGTATTTACATTTACACCTACACTATTTACAGTTTTACTTACAACAAAATCTAAGTTATCACTTAACTTTTTAGAAGAGATGTCGTGTTGATAAAGACCTACTCCTATACCTTCAGGAGGTATTTTAACAAGTTCTGATAAAGGGTCTTGTAGTCTTCTTCCAATACTAACTGCACTTCTTTTTTCTACTGCTAGATTAGGAAACTCTTCTATTGCAACACTAGATGCACTATAAATAGAGGCACCTGCTTCAGATACGATTACGTATTTACACTTTAGGTTATACTTTTTAATCATATCAGCAACGAACTTTTCTGATTCTCTTGATGCAGTTCCATTTCCAATAGCAATTATATCTACATTATATTTATCTATTAAAGCCTTAACTATAATCATAGAATCGTTTATAATTTTTTCTTGATTACTACTTTTTATAAATGGTTTTATAACTGTACTATCTAAATACTTACCTGTCTTATCTATTACAGCTAGTTTACACCCATTTACATATCCAGGGTCAAACGCAAGTACAACTCTTTCTTTCATAGGAGGAGTAAGTAATAAAGCTTCTAAATTCTTACCAAAATTACTTATTGCTGCATCTTCACCTATTAGAGTTAAATCACTTCTTATTTCTCTTTCTATTGATGGCTCTATTAATCTTTTATATGAATCTTCTATAGCTTCTTTTACTATATCTACTACAAATGATTTATCGTTTTTTATAAGTCTTTTTTCTAAGAAATTTAACACTCTTGTCTTATCATAACAAATAGATACACTAAGTACTCCTTCGTTTTCTCCTCTATTTAAAGCAAGTATTCTATGAGGTTTAATAAATTTTATTTTTTCTTCATAGTCATAATACATATCATAAGTCTTATTATCATCTTTTGCACCCTTTTTTATTTTACTTTTTATAGTACCAAAGTTATATGTATTATCGCGTATTACTTTTCTAAAAGATGCATTATCACTTATATTTTCTGCTATTATGTATTTAGCTCCTGTTATAGCATCTTCTATGCTTTTAACATTATCATTTAAATACTTTTTAGCAATATTATCTATACTACCATTTACTGGAAAAGCCATAATCTCTTTAGCTAGACCCTCTAGTCCATTTTTAATAGCCTCAGTTGCTTTGGTTTTCTTCTTTTCTTTAAATGGTCTATATAAGTCTTCTACTTCTACAAGTTTTGTCGCATTTAATATATCATGTTTTAACTCATCTGTAAGTAATCCTTTTTCATCTATTAGTCTTATTACATCTTCTTTTCTTTTAAGTAAATTTACTTGATAAGTATATACTTCTTCTATTGCTTTAATCTTTTCTTCATCTAAAGCACCAGTTACATCTTTTCTATATCTAGCTATAAAAGGAATAGTATTTCCTTCTTTGAGTAGCTCTAAAGTTACTTCTGTTTGTTTAACTGTTATATTTAAATCATCACTTATTTGTTTAATTATATTATCATTCATTATATCCCCTATTTCTTTTTAATCTCTTTTAAATAATATTCGTTTTCTTGTTTTTCATAAATAAATTCATATTTATTTAATTTATCTTTTACTTCATCAAGATTATTATTATAATTATCTTTTATTTTAACGCCATCTATATTACTTAATTTTTTATCTTTTAAAATGCCAGCTACTACTTCTATAACAAGTGTATTATCTTTTTCAGATATATTTATAATATCTGTAACAAGACTATTTTCATTACTTTTACAAGTAGTATCTATCGCCATATAAGTATTAGTATCTTTATTATATATAAACTGAACACAGTTATCTTTAAAGTTCTCAGCTTTAAATTCAATATCGCCAAATATCTTTTTATAAGCATCCTTTAGTTTATTTCCATCTATACTAATAACACTACCCTCTACCTTTTTATCATCTAATAATTGATAAGCCATATTTAGTTTAACAGTATTATCTATTTCTTCTACCTTAATACTATTCTTATATAAATAATATGTATCTTCTAAGTTAGTTTTTATATTAGTATATAAGTATCCATAATTCTCTTTATACCAAGCAAGGTCTTTAACTACCTCAGGTTCCTTTTCATCTTCTACTTTATTATTATTTTCTACTTTATCTACTACAGGAAGATTATCTTTCTTACTTTCTTTAAATAGTAAGTCATTATCATATAATATTTTTGTCTCATATATAATAACGCCTAAAAATAACAAAATGAGTATATTTCTTTTAAAAATAGCAAAGTTTTTATATTTGTATATTTTCTTTTCTGCATTTTCTAAACTCTTTTTAGATTCATAATCAATCTTTCTTTTTGCTTCTTCTAATAATTCCTCTTTAGCTTCTTTTTTTATTTCTTTTATTATTTGTTCTTTATCGATAAACTCTATTTCACTTTCTTTTTTTATTTTTGCCATAACCATACTTCCCTTCATATTAATTATAACAAGATAAATTATAAAAATCTATAAAATTTTCATTTTTTATTATTAAACTATATTTAAATAAATCTCTTTGACATTAAACTTATTAGCAAAAAAACTACAAAATATGTGAATGTGTAGTTTTTAAAATTATAAATTACCTAATCTTTCTTTTATTGTTTTGCTTACAAAACTCATATCAGTTTTTCCTTTTAATTTTGGTGTTACAAAACCCATAAGTTTACCCATATCAGATTGAGCCTTTGGATTAATAGTACTAAACGCTTCATCTATTATATTTAGTACCTCTTCCTCACTTAATTGTTCTGGCATATACTTATTTAATATTTCTATTTCTTTATTTGTTTGCTCTATTAAATCGTTTCTATTAGCTTTAATAAATTCTTGTATAGACTCTTTTCTAGTTTTAATTTGCTTACTTATTACACCTATTACATCTTCATCGCTAAGTTCACTTTTTTTATTAATTTCTTCTAATTGAATAGCACCTTTAACCATTCTAAGAACACTAAGTGTTTCTTTATCTTGAGCTTTCATAGCACTTGTCAAATCTTTTAAAATTTTTTCTCTCATAAAATCCTTTCTAAAATTAAAGAGATAATCACTCTTAATAATTAGCTCTTTGTCTTTTCCTTGTATTTTTTATGCCTTCTTCTTTTTTCTCTCTACGTTTTACTCCTGGCTTTTTATAACCTTCTTGCCTTTCTCTAACTTTTTTTAGGAGGCCGTCTCTTGCATTTTTTTGTTTCATAGTACGTAAAGCACCATCAACATTACCATTTCTTACTATTACCTTTGACATATAATCCCTCCTTTCGCAAATCTACATGTATTATAGCACCTTATTGAAAAATATACAAGAAAAACTTTTATTTTATGTGACTTTTAGCTAAAATTCAATTATTAAATCTATTAAATTAAATAAAGAAAAAGAGAGCAAGCTCTCTTTAAAATAAATTTATACCACTAACTATAAACCTTATATAAGTTCCAACAATTCTACCTGCATGAATTATAAAACACAATATAAAGTTTAAAATATATAACCATATTGGCATAGTAATAATAAATAGTATAAACCTTACAATCTTATTCTTTAACAGTGCAGTAATTTCCATTTGATATTCTCGTTATTGCTGAGCCTAAATTTCTTCCAATATCCATTATCGTTGATAAAACTCTTGCAATAGAATTTAATAATGCTCCATTAAAAGAAATTGCTCCTCCATCAACATTCATAAGTTCTTTGTCTTTTAATTCTCTCATAGGTCCTCCTAATTACATCTAAGTGGTCTTACTATCCCATCTATTACGCCGATTACAAATGTTACTCCAGCAGTTATCCCAGCAACTATTGCAGTAAGTACTCCAGCACTTAAAGAACCACCTTCTACTTTCTTTAAATCTTCATCTTTTAAACTTATCATAACTCAAATCCTTTCTTTATTTTATTTTTTAAAAATTTAAATAATGTAGTTCTGTCTTTTAAAATATTTACTGTAAGTACATTGTTATTTATTCTTATACTATCCTCTAAATTCGCCTTTAATATTAATTTATTATCTTCTATTGACACGATTTCATAATTATACATTTTATTTTTTACATATATTTTATTATATTTATTTACAGGAAAATCACTAGAACTTAACGATAATACAATATAGGAATCATGCCCATCAATTGCTACATAACCAACTACTGGTTTATATATATTAAAAGGGAAAAAAGAAAATATAATAAATAACACTAATAGTATTATTAATATTGTTATCCAAGAAATCACTTTCTTAGGAGTTTTGCGTTCTAATATTATTGCCGAATCATTATAAATATCTAAATTATCCATTTTTACATACATTGCATACAACTCCATTCTCAATTTTAATTAAACTATCAAACAAATCTACATTATCTAATCTATGAGATATTACAATTATAGTTTGACTACTAAAACGTTCAAAAATATTTTTTAATATTTTTCTTTCCATATTTACATCAACTTGACTTAATCCTTCATCAATTATAAGTATATTAAAATTTTTAAGTAAGCTTCTAGCAAGTATAATTCTTTGCCTTTCACCACCAGATAGATTAAATCCGTTTTCCTCTATCAACATGTTATATCCAAGACTAGAATCTAGTATTTTATCTAAGTAGCACATACTAGAAATATCTAAAAGTTTAGAACTATTGCTATTACCAAAAACTAAGTTATTATATAAAGTATCATTAAATAGTATTTCATTTTGTCCCAAATATAAAATATTATTATTTAATGTATTTATATCATAATTATTTAAGTCTATACCATTTATAAATATTTTATTATTTTCAATGTTATAAAATTTCATAAGAATCTTAAATAATGTACTTTTACCACTTCCACTTTGTCCAACTACCATAACTTTTGAACCACATTTTATATTTAAATTTACATCCGTTAGTATATTATCTCTATTATTAAAGGAAAAATTCAAATCTTTAAATTCTATATCACCGTTTTCAAAATGTCCTATTATTCCATTATTTTGTTTTTCATAACTGATGATATCAAGTATTCTTCTAAGTGCATTTTTTGACTCTTTAATAAAACTATCTAAATTAATAATATTTTTTATAGGTTCTAAGAAATAAACTAGTAATGCATTAAATGTAAATAATGTCCCTATACTCATTTTATTATCTATAACTAAGATACAACCTACTAAAGTAATCACAACAAATCCTATATTATCTATTATTTCTTTAAATAAGTTTTGCAAGAAATATAAATTTTGATAATTAGAAATATCTTTTAAGAATTTAACATATTTTTTTTCAAACTTATTTTTTATATTTTCTTCAATATGAATACCCTTTATTGTTTCAAATCCACTTATAGATTCAACCATTAATGATGTAGCTTCTCCTTTTTTTATTTGAATTTTATTTATATAATCATTAAACGGTTCTTTAAATAATATTATCGCAACAAAATATAATATAAGCAATATAATCCCAATTGTGAATAATGTACTATTTAACAGATATAATATAATTAGAGAGACTAAAGTCAAAGGTAAATCAACAAATAACGAAAGTGCCACTTTACTTATTGCTTCTCTTATTGATTCTAAATCATTTATACGCGATATAACATCACCTGTTGTTCTATTTTGGTAATAGCTATAAGGAAGCTTAATAACGTTGTTAAAAACATCCAAAGTAAGTATTAGATTAAGTTTTTGATTGATAAATATTAATAACTTATTTCTAAAATAATTGGAAATTATTTTAAGTAAATATATAAGAAAGAAGATATAAAATAAATTAATTAAATACTTCTTCGAGTAAAAACTTAATGAACTAACCATATACTGTGTGTAAAAAGACGAAATTATAGAAAACAAAGTTATAAAAATAGATAAGATAAAGATATTCATTAAAATTTTTTTATGTGGCCTTAGTAAATTTATAATGAATTTTATACTTGATACCTCTTTTTCTAATGGCAACGTTTTTATGGGAAAAAGTGTTACTAAAACATTATTAAACATCTCATTAAAATCGAAATAAGATATCTTTCTTACTTTATCTGCAGGATCACCTATTACTAAATATTTTTGTTTAAAGTTTATCTCGTATATTACTACAAAATGTTTGTAAGACTGGTCTTTGGTTACACTAGCTATGCACGGTAAAATTATGTTATCTTTTGTTATATCTTTTAAACTACACTTAATACCTTTTACATCAAATCCTAATTCTATTAATGTATTTTTTATATTATAAGCTGTAGTCCCTTTCTTATTAGTTTTAGTCATTTCTAATAATCTAGTCTTTTTAACATAACCACCATAATAAGCTAATACCATCTGTATACAAGAAACTCCACAATCCTTTAACTCATCTTGTATTACTATTGGAAATTTTTTCGTATTATCACCTCCTCATTATATATCATTCCACAAAACTTTTCGATTTCCTTTTTTTTTTTGAAAAAAATTTAAAAAAAGTGAAAGTTTCACAAAAATTTCACATAAAAACAATAAAAAAAGGAATTTTTTATTCTTCCTTTAACTTTTCAATCTCTTTTTGACTTAATC
>CANRDA010000004.1 GCA_947629285.1 uncultured Bacilli bacterium | reverse complement strand
CTGAAATTATGTTGAGTAGTATTGACATTTAAAATGTAATATTATATAATCTAATTACATAAGAAATTATGTATAAAAAGCGGTGAACCCAGCCAAAGCGAGAAAGAAATTTCAAACTGAAAATTGGGACTTAAAAAAGCGGTGAACCCAGCCAAAGTGAGAAAGAAATTTCAAACTGAAAATTGGGACTTAAAAAAGCGGTGAACCCAGCCAAAGTGAGAAAGAGATTTCAAACTGAAAATTGGGACTTAAAAAAGTGGTAATTCCGACCATAACAGGAACTAAAAAAAGAAGACTAGAGATAATTTCTCTAGTTTTTGCAAAGTTTTATTTACAAACATTTGTTTATGTAATATAATGCTTACATAAGGGGATGATAATATGAATTTTAATTTAAAAATAGTAAAAGTAGACACAAAATATTGTGATTATTTAAGGGGCTTTGATAATAAGGTATCATATAATAAAGATAGTAAAGAATTAAGACCTTTTGTAGGAGTATTATTTAAAATTAAAAATATTTTGTATTTTGCTCCATTATCTAGTCCAAAACCTAAACACTTAAATATGAAAAATACATTAGATTTTTATAAGATTGATGATGGGAAATTAGGAGCAGTTAATTTTAATAACATGATACCTGTAAGAGATAATAATTTTATAGAAATAGATTTAAATAAAAAATGTCATAACATAAGTGATATAAAGTATCAAAAATTATTAATAGAACAATTAACATGGTTAAATGAACACAGCATACAATTAAAAAAGAAATCATATAATTTATATAAATTATACATTAATAAGAAACTTCCAAAAAGCTTAATTAACAGGTGTTGTAACTTTAAACTGTTAGAAGAAAAATGTGCTTTGTATAATGAAGAAAAGGTATTGAATTAATAAGAAAATAATGATATACTATAGTTGTATTTGTTTGAAAGAGTATATATAAATTTTTTTAAAGAGAGTTAGTGTTGGTGTGAACTAATAAAAAATTATATAGAAAGACATCAAACGTTAAAATAATCGGGTAACTTCGATAAAGGTTCAAAGGTAGTTAATCTATAAAGCAGGGTGGCACCACGGTCATTATCGTCCTTGTATTTATGGATTTTTTTTATTAGGAGGAGAGTATGGAAAAATTAAAAACTTATAATTTAAACAATGTTGGAGAAGTAGTAGCACTAAAAGGATGGGTTAGTAAAGTAAGAAATTTAGGTGGTTTAATATTTATTGATTTAAGAAATAGAACTGGTATTATGCAAGCGGTTGTTAGACCAGAAAACGAATATTATAGTGAAGCCTTAAAGTTAAAAAGTGAATACGTAATAAAAATAGTAGGAAAGATAGTTGAAAGAGAAAGTAAAAACGATAAGTTAGAAACAGGTGATATCGAAGTAATAGTTTCTGAATTATATATAATAAACAAATCAAAAGAAATACCATTTCAAATTTCAAATGATACAACTGCTTTAGAAGATACTAGACTAAAATATAGATATTTAGATTTAAGAAGAGATATTTTACAAAAAAATCTTTCAACTAGAAATAAAATAACTTTTGCAACCAGAGAATTTTTAAATAATTTAGACTTTATTGAAATAGAAACACCTATACTCTGTAAATCAACTCCAGAAGGAGCAAGAGATTATTTAGTACCGTCCAGAGTTAACAAAGGTAAATTCTACGCACTACCACAATCTCCACAGATATTTAAACAACTTTTAATGATATCAGGTTTTGAAAGATATTTTCAAATTGCAAAGTGTTTTAGAGATGAGGATTTAAGAGCAGATAGACAACCTGAATTTACTCAAATAGACGTCGAATGTTCATTTGTAGATGAAAATGATATTATGAAACTTGGAGAAGAATTAGTGTCTTATATATTTAAAAAAGTAAAAAATATAGATATTAAACTCCCATTAATGAGAATGAAATACGATGATGCAATTGATAAATACGGTTCTGATAAACCTGATTTAAGATTTGGTATGGAAATATCTGATATAACAGTTATATTTTCTAATACTGATTTTAGTGTTTTTAAAGATGTTATAAATAATAAAGGAATAATAAATGCAATCGTTGTTAAAAACGCAGCAGATAAATATTCTAGAAAAGATTTAGATAAATTAACAGATTTTGTTAAATCATATAAAGCAACAGGTCTTGCATATCTTAAATATAATGAGGAGATTACCGGTTCTATTGTTAAAGTATTAAAAGAAGAAGAGATAAACTCTATTAAAAATAGTTTGAATATAGAAAACAATGATTTAGTTTTAATAGTAAGTGGTAAAAAGAATATCGTTAAGTCATCACTTGGGGCTTTAAGATGTAAAATTGCTCGTGATTTAGATTTAATAGAAGATACTTATAAACTATTATGGGTAGTTGATTTTCCGTCTTTTGAATGGAGCGAAGAAGAAGATAGATATATGTCTGCTCATCACCCATTTACAATGCCTAAAGATAGTGACATAGATAAACTCATCACAGATAAGGAACACTGTTATAGTAAAGCATACGATATAGTAATAAATGGATATGAAGCAGGTGGAGGTTCTATACGTATACACGACCAGGAAGTTCAAGAAAAAATGTTTAAAGCACTCGAATTAACAGAAGAACAAATACAAGAGAAGTTTGGATTCTTTACTGATGCTTTAAAATATGGATGCCCTCCACATGGAGGATTCGCACTTGGACTAGATAGACTTACCATGCTTCTTGCTAACACAGATAATATACGAGATGTAATTGCTTTCCCTAAAACTGCATCTGCAACAGATTTAATGTGTGAGTGTCCAAGTAGTGTAGATAAAAACCAATTAAACGATTTAGGCATTAAAATAGACTAATAATGTTTATTGATTTTAATCAAAAAATAGTATATAATGATATTAGTATTAAAACTAGGAAGGATGATAAAATGGGTTTAATTAAAGCTGCACTCACTGCTGCTAGTAATACACTTGCAGATGAGTGGTTAGAGTACATCTACTGTCCACGCATGGAAGATGATGTACTTATGAGAAAGGGAACTCCTAAAAAAGGTGGTTCTAATACAAAAGGAACAGATAATATTATTACTAATGGAAGTAAAATAGTTGTTGGTGAAGACCAATTTCTAATTGTTGTATCTGACGGTAAAATAGTAGATTTTACTGCTGAAGCTGGAAGATATACATTTGATAAAGGTACTGAACCATCCATGTTTTATGGTGGATTTGGTAAAGGATTAATCGACACATTTAAAAAATTTGGTGAAAGATTTACAACAGGTGGCGTTCCAAGTCACGAACAGAGGGCATACTTTGTAAATACACGTTTAATAAAAGGAAATAAATTTGGAACTACAACACCAATACCTTTTAGAGATAGTGAATTTGGTATGACTGTAGATATCCGTTGCTATGGTGAATACGTAATGCAGATAACTGATCCACTTGCATTCTACCATACTTATGGTGGTAATATAGAAAGTGATTACGTAATAGATGATAGCTTTAAAGATACATTTTTAGCAGACTTTATGCAAGCATTACAGCCAGCCCTAGCAAAAGTAGCTATGCAAAGAATACCATATGATATGTTACCTGGAGCTGTAACAGAGATAAGTGCTGCTGTAAG
Source organism: uncultured Bacilli bacterium (assembly GCA_947629285.1). Classification (GTDB taxonomy): domain Bacteria; phylum Bacillota_I; class Bacilli_A; order RF39; family UBA660; genus UMGS1613. Next base: position 17,571 of record CANRDA010000004.1, on the reverse strand, counting down.
AGATTGCTTAAAAGATACTTGGGGTTCACAAGGTATAAATGTAGAGCGTGTATCTATCGCTTCAGCAACACCAACTGAGGAATCTGCTTTAGCTATTAAGTCTGCTCAAGGAGATAGATTATATGCTATGAATCCTGCAATGCAAGGAGCTCGTGCTAATGCAGCTGCAAGTGAGGCAATTAAAACTGCTGCTGGAAATGAGAATGGTGCAATGACTGGCTTTATGGGAGTTGGAATGCTTAATCAAGGTGGAGCTATGTTTGGTGCTAATATGTCTCAAGATTCTCAAATGAAAACTGGAATGGATACTATGAATGTCGCCGGTGGTGGAATTAAAGAACCAGAAGTACATGAGAACAATGAAGAAAATATTGAAGGTGTTAAATGTCCAAATTGTGGCAGTTTAATAACGGGTAACTTCTGTATGGAATGTGGTACTAAAAAACCAGAAATGCCTGCTAAAAAATTTTGCCCTGACTGTGGTAGTGAAGTTACAGATGATGCAAAATTTTGTGCAAGTTGTGGAAAAAAATTATAGAATCTTCGGATTCTTTTTTTTGTTGAACTATTATATTAATAAATGAATATAACATTAAAAGTTATATTTCTTAAATGTGGAACTATTTATTATAGTTCTTTCTTATAGATTTATGAATAATTTATTGAAAAAAAAGTTTATTTATAATATAATTGTATTAGGGGAGATTACCATGAATAATTTTAATATTATAAATGAGACAAACGAAGAAATAAAAGAATTAACAGATGTAAAAAAATTACTTGTTTTTGCTTTGAAAAAGTTAAATATTGAAAATGCTTTATTTAATATAATTATAGTTTCTGAAGAAAAAATAAGAGAATTAAATAGGGAATATAGAGCTAAAGATAGTGTGACTGATGTAATTAGCTTTGCTTTAGAAGATGATAATACATTTGTAAAAACAGATATTAGAGTACTTGGAGATATATATATATGTTTGAATAGAGCAAAATCCCAATCTATAGAGTATGGTCATAGTTTTTTAAGAGAAATATCTTTCTTAAGTATCCATGGATTGCTTCATTTACTTGGGTATGACCATATGAATAAAGAAGATGAAAAAAAGATGTTTTCATTGCAGGAGTTGATTTTAAATGAGTATGGAATCAAAAGATAAAATTGGTGTGAGTTTAAAAAAATCGTTAACTCCAAAGTCTATCTATCAAACAATAAAAAATTCTGTTTCTGGAATAAAATATTATAGCAAAGATGGTAAGAGTATAATTTTATATTTAATAGGCTCTCTAGTAGAAATATTAATGGGTTTTGTATATCATATAAATGGACTTGAATGGATACTTATAATATGTATATTAGGTTTTATACTATCTATAGAACTGATAAATACTGCGATAGAAGCAGCCTGTGATGCTATAACAAAGGAATATAATCCATTAATAAAAATTTCTAAGGATTGTGCTAGTGGAGCAACGTTTGTAATATTTATAGTGGCAATAATACTAAATGTTATAATATTTTTACCTAAAGTACTTATTTTGTTTGGAGTTGTTATATGAAAGAGAAATTATTAAAATTATTAGATAATAGCTATAGTCCATACTCACATTTTAGAGTTGCTAGTATAGTTGTTATGAAAGATGGTAAGGAATTTAGTGGAGTAAATGTTGAAAATGCTTCTTATGGAGCTAGTATATGTGCTGAAAGAAGTGCAATACTTTCTGCAATAAGTGCTGGATATAAAAGGTATGATTTTAAAGAATTATATGTAATGTGTGATAGTGATAAGATAGGGATGTCTTGTTTTAATTGTAGAATGGTTATTAGCGAATTATTTGAAAAAGATTGTAAAATAATTGCTATGAATCCAAAAGGTGAAATAATAGTTCATACAGTAGAAGAATTATGTCCTTATCCATTTAGTGATGATAATTTAAAATAAAGGTGATAATATGAGAAGTGGTTTTGTAGGAATAATTGGAAGACCAAACGTAGGTAAAAGTACATTGATTAATAGTATAATAGGTAGAAAAGTTGCTATAACATCTAATAAACCTCAAACAACTCGTAATATTATACAAGGTATATATAACGAAGATAAAGTTCAAATAGTGTTTGTAGACACCCCTGGTATACATAAACCTCAAAGTAAATTAGGAAAAACTCTTAATAAACAAGCTTATTATAGTATAGAGGATGTAGATATAATACTTTTTTTAGTTGATGCATTTGAAGGCTTGGGAAAAGGGGATATATATATATTAGACAAATTAGAAAAAGTTAATAAGCCTGTTATACTTGTAATTAATAAAATAGATAAAATAACACATGAAGAGATACTAAATAGAATTAATGATTATAAAGATTTATATAACTTTGCAGAAATTATACCAGTTTCCTCAATTACTAAAAGCAATATAGATGATTTAATAAATACATTAAAAAACTATTTGCCTGATAATATAAAATATTATAATGAGGATAGTATTACTAATAAGTCTATAGATTTTTTAATGGCTGAAATTGTTCGTGAAAAAGTATTCAATTTTACTGATGAGGAAGTACCACACTCAATTACATGTGTAACAGATAGTGTCGAAGTTGGGAAAACAAGTTATAATATTAGAATATCGATAATAGTTGACAGAGATTCATTGAAAAAAATTATTATAGGAAAACAAGGGGAAATGATTAAAAAAATTGGCATTGAATCACGTAAAGATTTAGAAGTTTTATTAGGTAGAAATGTATATTTAGAATTATTTGTTAAGACAGTAAAAAAATGGAGAGATAAAGAAAAATATTTATCAGAATTTGGATTTACTGATTTTGAAAATTAATGTATAAAAATTTTAATTTTAAATCAATATTAAATAGGTGATAACATGAAAGACATATTATGGGGGTTGTTTAAAAAAACTGGGAAAATAGAATATTATATAAAGTATAGAGAAGAGATTAGAAAAGATGGAAAGAATAATTAAGGTAGGAAAAAAATATAAACATTTTAAAGGAGATATATGTGAGGTATTAAATATTGCCTATGATTCAGAAGATTTATCAAAAAAAGTTGTATATAAACATAATGATAAAGTGTGGGTTAGGGATTATGATATGTTTAATTCTTTAGTTGATAAGAAAAAATATCCTAATGTAAAGCAAAAATATCGTTTTGAAGAAGTTGATTAATATGGTTATAGATATAGATGGAATAATAATAAAAGTAACTGATTATAAGGACTCTAGTAAAATTTTAGAAATTTTAACAAAAGAATATGGTATTATTGGAGTTATTGCAAAGGGGTGCAAAAACCTAAAGAGTAACTTAAGGAGTGTCACAGACAAGTTGACTTATGCCACATTCACCATTTATTACAAAAAAGATAAGTTATCTATACTAAGTGAAGCTAATGTAATTAATAACTTTTCTAATATTAAAAAAAATATTGAAAAAATAAGTTATGCAAGTTTTTTAGTTGATTTAACTAGGCAAGTATATAAACAAAATGATGATGAAAATTTATATAATCTTTTAATAAGTGCTTTAATAAAAATTAATGATAATTTTAATCCTCTTGTTATAACAAATATAATAGAACTTAAATATTTAGGATATTTAGGAGTTATGCCTAAGTTAGATGGATGCAGTATATGTGGCTCTAAAAGTGTAGTAACACTCTCTAGTTCACATGGAGGATATTTATGTGATAAATGCCGTATAAGTGAACCTATAGTTAGTGATAAAGCTATAAAATTAGTTAGAATGTATACTTTAGTAGATATAAATAAAATATCAAAACTTGATATAAATAAAGATGTGGTAAGTGAAGTAAATCGTTTTATAGATGATTATTATGATAGATATACTGGACTTTATTTGAAAAGTAAAACTTTTTTAAAAAATATTATAAATGTAAAGTAAAATTAGTTATAAATAAAAAAAGAAATAATGATTTATTTCATAAAGATATATAAAACTATATCTTTTTTTTTATTATTTTGATATAATTATATAGGATAGAGTGTGAGGCTATGAAGAATAATAAAGGACAAGCACTAGTAGAATTTATTATTGTACTACCAATACTTTTATTAATTATAATATCTATTGTAGATTTTGGTAACATAATATCAAAAAAATATTCTTTAGAAAACGATATAGATACTATATCTAATCTATATATGGAAGAAAAATATGATGAAATAAATGAGTATGCTAGTGAGAAAAATATAAGTATTAATTATAAAAAAGATAATGATTTACTAGTAATTACTTTAAATAAAGATGTAAATGTTATCTCACCACTTATAAGTATAGTAACTGGTAAAACTTATAAAGTATCAACAGAAAAGAGTATTTATAGTGAATAATAAGGGTCAGACACTTGTAATATTTGTAATTATTCTTCCAATTATTTTATTTGTACTCGCACTTGTAATAGATTTAGGACTTTTTTCAGTTGAAAAAAGAAAAGTAGATAATAATACAAAAGACGTTTTAAAATATTATATAGATAATATTGATGAAGAGAATATAGATACTAAAGTTAATAATCTATTAAATAGTAATCTATCTGATATAAAGATAAATTTAGATAAAGAAAATATGAAATTAACAGTAGAAAAAGAGTACGATGGAATATTTGATATATTATACGACAGTAAAATAAGTATAACTTATACTTATAAAAATAATAAGATTATAAAAGGGTGATAGTATGGCTTTAAATAAAGCAAAAGTAATAACAGTAACATCAGTAAAAGGTGGGGTAGGCAAAACTACTACTACACTTAATTTAGCAGGTATTTATTCTAAAATAGGTAAAAGAGTACTTGTAATAGATTTAGACTTATACTCTGGAGATATAGCAAGTATATTAAATATAAATTATAACAACGATATATATAATTTATATGAAGATTTAAACAATAATAAATTTACTAATTTAGATGATTATGTAACAAATTTCAACGATAATATTAAAATATTGCCTGCTCCAAAAGACCCACGTTTCGCGCGTAAGATTGAAAGCAAAGTACTAAACTTAATTTTATATAAAGCAAGTATGAAATTTGATATAATTTTGATAGATACTAACCATATATTAACTGATATAAATTTATTCGCACTAGATTTTAGTGACCAAATATTATATTTAATAAATAACGATTCTATGAATTTAAAAAATATGAAAACTATGGTATCTATTCTAACTAATATGAATAAGACAAACTATAAAATAATACTTAATGAATCTAATACTAAAGATAAAAATTATTATAATAAATACGATATAAAAAATATAATAAACAAAAATGTTAACTATATAATTCCATCTAATTTTTACATTAAAAATATTGATAAATATATAATAGGTGGGAAGATACTACTTTTAGAAGATAACATATATAAAAAATATAAAGATGCAGTTAAGATATATGAAATGATTGCAAATGATATACTTAAAGGAAGCAAGGTGGAATAATGGCTAAGTCTTTTATAGAAGAGTTTGATGTAAAAGAAGAAAAAATATTAAAAGATATACCTGATTATGAAACTTTTTCTAATAAGAAATTACTAGATGAACTAAGAAATAAAATAATACAAAATTTAATAGATAATCATTCTTTAAATGAAATAAATAAATCTAGTTTAATAAAAAAAGAAATAGATGCATCCCTAGAAGGGTATGATTTAAGTCTAGTTGAAAGAAGTTATATAAATAACTTGATAGATAATGAGATTAATGGTAATGGACCTATCACAGAGTTATTAGATGACCCAAGTATTACAGAGATAATGGTAAATGGTACAAATGAAATATATATAGAACTAGATGGTAAATTGATTAAAGACGATAGTGTTTCATTTATAAATAATGAACACATCATAAGAACAATACAAAGACTAATTCAACCAATAGGAAGAACTATAGACGCGTCAAACCCTATGGTAGATGCAAGATTAAATGATGGGTCAAGACTTAATGCAATTATCCCACCACTTAGTTTAAATGGACCTGTACTAACTATTCGTAAATTTAGAAAAGAGTTAGAGGGTATCGAAGATTTTTTAAGAAATGGTACTATGACTCCATATATGGCAAGATTTATAGAAGCGTGTGTTAAAAGTAAGATGAACATAATCGTATGTGGTGGTACCGGAAGCGGTAAAACAACACTCCTCAATGTAATGTCATCTTTTATAAAAGATAGTGAACGTATTATAACTATAGAAGATGCAGCAGAACTTAGGTTAGAGCAAGAACACGTAATCTCACTTGAAACAAGAAGAACTAATTATGAAGGTAGTGGGGAAGTAACTATAAGAGATTTAGTTAGAAACTCACTTCGTATGAGACCAGATAGAATTATAGTTGGTGAGGTTCGTGGTAAAGAGGCATTTGATATGATGCAGGCTATGAATACAGGTCATGAAGGTAGTATGACAACTCTTCATGCAAATAGTCCAAAAGATGCTTTAAATAGACTTGAAACTATGGTACTTATGGCAGTTGAAATACCGATAAAAGCAATAAGAGAATATATAGAAAATGCTATTGATATAGTAATAAATATATCAAGACTAACAGATGGTAAAAGAAAGATAACTAGTATTTGCGAAGTAGTTGGTTTTGATAATGATGAGATTAAATTAAATGAAATATTTGCTTTTAAACAAACTGGTTTAAAAGAAGATGGAGAGGTTTTAGGAGAGTTTGTACTTAATAAAGTCAATTCTAAAACTTATGATAGATTAAAATCGCGTGGTATTAATACTTTAGATGATATATTTGAATAGAGGTGAAATATGGAGGGGTTTACAACTAATTATTTAGATATTACTAATGAAGATGTAGTAGTAAACTATGCTCCTCCATCTTTAGTAAATAGTTATTCATATAAAATAATAAAAAATAACGATGTAATATATGAAAGTGAAATATTATATAGTCCAGTTGATATTAAACTGACAGATACTGGAACATATAAAATAGAAGTAGTTAATAACTATTATAACAATAGTGAAACTATAACAAGTCCTGAGTATAAAATAGATAAAGAGGCACCTATAATAAACGTTAGTGAAAATGTTTATAAGATAAAAAGTGGTGATAAATTAAATATAGATATTACTGCTAGTGATATTGTAGATGGAGATTTAACTTCTAATATAATGTCTAATATAGAATCTTTAGATTTTAAAAGTGAAGGAGTTAAAAAAATAACATACAGTGTCTCAGATAAGGCAGGAAATACTACAAATGAGACTATCTATGTAACTGTTAGTTCAAATAATACTAATTTAATTAGAGTAGGGCAAGTAAGTTTAGTAGTAATACTTGTACTTATTATAGTATTTTTAAATAAATATATAAGAAGTATAAAACTAGAGAAAAGATTTTCTAAATATACTATTAATTCATCTAAGAATAAATCTATATCTTTATTCGATAACTTATATAACGAATACATGGGTTTTATAAATAATATGTCTAAAATATTATCTAAATCTGTATTTTTAAGTAAAAGGGCTAAGAGATATGAAAAGTATGTCCAGGCATTTAAACAGGATAGTACTATGGAGTTAATGGCTAAAAAAATAGTAGTTGGAGTATTATTTATACTACTGGGTGCTTTAGTAAAACTTTTGGGTAGTGAGATTATATCGTCCCTTGAAATACTTTTATCATTTATAGTAGGATTTTATACTTTAGATATAATTTATTACTATAGATATATTAAATATAGAAAAAAACTTGAAAAAGATTTATTCGAGGCTATAAGTGTTATGAATAATGCATTTAAAGCAGGTATGAGTATAACACAAGCAGTAGAACTTGTCTCACATGAGTTAAATGGTCCTATTGCTAAAGAATTTGAAAGAGTTAGAATTGAGATATCTTTAGGATTAGATATAGAAGTAGCATTTAAAAGATTTGCTAAAAGAGTTAATACTAAAGAGGCAGTATATCTATCAAGTAGTTTATCAGTATTAAATAAAACGGGTGGCAATATAATAAAAGTGTTTAATTCTATTGAAAAGAATTTATTCGCACGAAGAAAACTAGAGCAAGAACTAAAGGCTTTAACGAGTAGTTCTAAGTTAATTATGTATGTATTAATAATTGTCCCACCATTATTTGTAGTATTTATAAGTATGTTAAATAAGGATTATTTTAGACCATTATTTACAAATGCATTTGGAATAATATTATTAATAATAATGGTATTGATATACATAACATATATTGTAGTAGTAAGAAAAGTATTAAAGGTAAGGGGTATAAAATGAATGGAATAATAAAAAAAATCTATAGAGCTAAGGATATAGAAAATATAGAAAATAAAATTAATATGTTAGGTAGTGATAGAAAGTTAAAATTTAATGCTGCAGATTTTTTAACAACACGCATTATTACTACTTTAATACTTGCTTTAATACTTATTTTATCTTCATACAATTATATATTAATTCCATTTATATTGATAATTTATTATAATTTATTCTACTATGTATTAATAACAAATGAAATAAATAAGAGAATAAAAAAACTAGATAGTGATGCTTTATACTTTTTTGAAATATTAACACTCACCCTAGAAACGGGTAAAAACTTAGAAAATTCACTAGAGATAACATGTTTAAACGTAGATAATGAACTGTCTAATGAGTTTAAGAAAAGTTTACTGGAGATGAGATTTGGTAAATCTTTAAAAGAAGTGCTTTTAGACTTGAAAAAAAGAATACCATCTGATACAATAAATAATATAATATTAAATATGCTTGAGACTAATATATTTGGAAATAGTATAATAGATACTATGAACAATCAAGTAGAATATTTAAGAGAAAAAGAGCTTATGGATTTAAAAGCTACTATTAATAAAATTCCAAATAAAGTAAGTATTATATCAGTTGTATTTATAGTACCTCTTATTTTACTTATCGTACTTGGACCATTTTTAATAGATTTATTATAAGGAGGACTTATGAAATATTATATGGCTGGAATAAAAGGGGCTGGAATGAGTGCCTTAGCGCTATTATTAAACGATTTAGGTTATGAAGTAGTAGGATATGATGATGCTAAAGAACACAGATTTACAGAAGATAAACTAATAGAGCGTGGAATTAAAATATATAGCGAACCTAATGATGAGATGGACAGCGAGACTATAGTTATATATTCTCCCGCACTTAGACTAGATGAACACCCTGAATTACTTAAGGCTAAAGAGATGAATCTAAAAATATATGAGTATGAACAGATGCTAGGAAAACTAACTAAAAAGTTTGATACCATATGTATATCAGGTTGTCATGGTAAGACTACTACAACTTCTATGCTTAGTCATATAATGTCTGATATGGGTGGATGCAGTTATATAATAGGTGATGGAAGAGGTCATGGAGATAGAAGTTCTAATAGATTTATACTTGAATCTTGTGAATATAGAAGACATTTTTTAGCATATGACCCTGAATATGTAGTTATAACTAATATAGAGTTAGACCACACAGATTACTATAAGAGCATGGATGATATGGTACTTGCTTATCAAGAATTTGCTAATAAAGCAAAAAAAATGGTAATAGCATGCGGGGATGACCAATATACTCATTCACTTGAAGTTAATCCTCAAATATATTATTATGGACTAAATGATGATAATGATATAAAAGCTTGTAATGTTGAATATAGAAGTGATGGAACTAGTTTTGATGTATTTATAGAAGATGAATACTATGGACATTTTGATTTACCTTTATATGGTAAGCATATGTTACTAAATGCTTTAGCTGTAATTGCTATATGCCATTATGAAAGATTAGATGCAAGAGAGGTTGCAAAATCACTTAAGACATTTGAAGGGGCTTTAAGAAGATTTAAAGAGACATTTATTGGAGATAATGTCATAATAGATGATTATGCTCATCATCCAACTGAGGTAAAAGTAACTATTAAAGCAGCTAGACAAAAATATCCTGATAAAAAAATAATAGCTATATTTAAACCTCATACATTTTCAAGAGTAGAAGAGTTTAAAGAAGAATTTGCAAGTGCTTTAAACCTTGCAGATAAAGCATATGTAATGGATATAAACTACGATAGAGAAAAGAAGGAAGACTATCCAAACACTAGTGCTTATACTATAATAGATTTACTAGATAACGGGGATTATATAGAGCAGGGAATGGCTGAAAAACTATTAGAGTATGATAATGCTGTAATACTTTTTATGAGCAGTAAAGAAATATATATACTTGAAGATGAATATAAAAAATTATTAGAAGAAAAAAATAAATAAGTATTGGAGTGTATTTTATGGATATAAAAAAGAAAAAGTTGGGTTTTAAATTATTATTGTTTAGTTCGTTATTTTTACCAGGATTACTTTTATTATTTATAATAGGATGTAATTCAAATTATTTAATAAGATTCCCTTTTTTTATTGCAATTTTGATATTGATTATTATAAGTATTATTTTATTTATAATTGGTTTTACAACTTTTTATAAGAATAGAAAAGCACATGAAAGAAGATTAAGAAGATGGCTTAAAGTGTTTATTGGTTTGTTTTTTACAATATATATTTGTGGTTGTTTGGCATTATCTATAATGCTATATGGACCAAGCGATAAATTTAGGACATGGCTTATAACAACTGCTATGCAAACAATGAATCATCAATATTTGTGTAAATGGTTTTATAGTGATAATGCAATAAATAATGTTTTAAATAATAATTATGTTAAAGAGAGTGGTGAATCTACAGATCCAAGTTTAGTTGACAAAGAAAAACCTAAAGAATATGCAAATGAATATGAAAAAGCTATACTTGATGTAGAAGAAGGTACACCTTATAAAATAATTAACCTTAAGGTTAATGGCTGTAATGGATATTTAGCTGCTATATATGATCCATCTAAAGTAAAGTTAGCAGTAACTCAAAGGTTAGGTACTTACGGTCAGTATGTTACACAAATGGCCGATAATAATAATGCATTACTTGCTATAAATGGAGGGGGATTTTCTGACCCAGGAAATACTAGTACTGGTGGAACTCCTACAGGTATAACAATTAGCAATGGCAAAATTGTTACGAATGGTGAATATGGAACGAATAATCAAAGTGGTGGAATAATTGGGTTTACAAATGATGATGTGCTTGTACTTCTTAAAAATACTACCGCTGAACAAGCAATTAATATGGGAGTTAGAGATGCAATTAGTTGGGGACCATTTTTGATAGTCAATGGCACTCCATCATTTATAAAAGGTAATGGCGGCTGGGGTTATGCTGCAAGAAGTGCAATAGGTCAAAGAGAAGATGGAATAGTTTTATTACTAGTAATCGATTCTAATTCTATTAGAACAAAAGGAGCCGATATGGTAGATTTAACTGAAATCATGCAAAATTATGGTGCAGTTAATGCAGCTAATTTAGACGGTGGTACTTCTAGTGTTATGGTTTTACCAAAAGATATCGCACAATCAAAATATTCAGCTCCATGTAATGATTATATGGATAAAAATTATTGTGCTATAAACGACCCAATAGATGGTGCTTTAGAACACAAAACAAGACCTATAGCGGATGCATGGGTAGTAATAGAATAGTTTTATTCTATTTTTTCTTTACTTTAAATAAAAAAAGTGATAAACTTTATCTAGGTGGTTTTGTGGTTAGTTCTATAAATGATAAAATACGTGAATATATTTTTAATACTGATTCGGTTATGAATTCAATAGAAAATTTGTATTTTACAAAAATGAATGAAGAAATATTAAGACTATTATTATGCGATTACTATAAAGTAAAATACACTGAAGCTATTGTAAATGGAAAGTATGAATTTATGAATGATTTTAAATCTATAAATACTTTATTAGCTAGATGTAAAGAAGACCCACAGTTTTTATTAAATGTTTTAAAATCATCATATATATTTAAAACTAGTGATATTATAAAAAAAATGATAGTATTTGAAGAATTAAATCAGGCTTATCAAGATCCTATGTTAATGAAAATAACTAATTTACACATTTTAGATAAAATGTCTTATACATTTGTTTATGATATAGATTCATTTAAAGACTATTATGCCAGCTATCGCGATAATAATTCTACAGAAGTTGATAATTCACTTGTAGTTGAGTATATTACTAGTAAACTATTAGATATAAAAGATATGAGAAATGAAGAACTTAAAAATTTTGTTTTAGAATTTTTAAAAGATTATTATAAGTTTATATATTTTATACGCAATAAATTTGGAGAAAATTTTTTAGATTTATCGGATAACATCTATTACAAATTAATTAGAAGTAATTCTTTAAATAAAATAATAAAGTTCGCAACGAATAATTATGATTTTTTATATAATACATTGTATGGATATTTATTTTATTCGATAGAATTACCAGATTATGAAAAAGAATTAGTAAATGAATACTTTTTTAACAACGAAAATAATAAAATGCAAAAAAAACTTAAAATGAAAAAATGACTTTAAAGGTCATTTTATTTTTTCAGTATTTTTAAAATTCAATTTAGCTATCTCTTTTAATTTGTCAAAGCCATATTTATCACATATCTGTTTTGCTACTAAATCAACATTATTTCCTGCTCCCTTTGGTAAATCAATTTTAATGTTTTTAGATAACTTTTCAAATTCTTTAATAAATATATATCTACTTATTAAAGAAGCACAAGCAACTGATAAATGTTTATTTTCTCCCTTGGTTAAGAACGTTATATTTTTTACGACATTTTGTGTATCCTTTAAATAATTATAGTAAACATATTTTTCGGCAAATTGGTCTACTATAATATAATCATAATTGTCTATTTTACTACTTAAATTATATAAAACTTTATTATGAAGTATTGCTTTTATTTTATTCATATTTACATTTTTTGAGTGATATTCATTATATGATTTGTTAGAAAGTATTATTGATTCGTATTTTATTTCTTTAATAAATTTAGGAACTATTTGTAGTATTTCATTATCAGTTAATTTTTTTGAATCTTTAACCCCTAATTGTTCTAAAAAATTTATTTTATCCTTTGGTACATAAGTAGCAGTTACAACAATTGGTCCAAAATAATCTCCTGTACCAACTTCATCTGAACCTATACTAGAACTATTATATATTTTAGGATTAATATAGTCATTACTACTATTATTTTTTTTGTTTTCTGAACTATTTTTTACATCGACATTACCACTATTAATTTTTTCAGTACTTATCCAAAAATCACTTGCTAAATCAGCATCTTTGCCTTGAAATACAACTTTACCAGATTCATATAAAGTTATGACCGTATCTCCATCTTTTGCCTGCCATTTTGCATAATCTGGTGTTTTTTCTCTCATGCACCATGCTAGTTCATCACTCATCATTTCCTGCGTTTTTTCACTTACTTTGAAGCTGATAACACAACTTTTATTTTTATCCATGTAAACCACACATTCCTTTCACTTCGTTCAAGGCACACATAGTCATGAAAATTTTAATTTATTTTCAGACTATCACCTATAAACATTTTACCACAAAATTTTCTAAATTACTTTATTTTTATAAATATTTATAATATAATTGTAATAGGTGATACGATGAATGTAGTAGATATATTAATTTTAATTTTCTTAGGGTTTGGCGTTTTATTAGGATTTAAAAGAGGCTTTACAAGAGAGTTAGTTTCTTTAGTCGGAATATTTGTAATATTAATTCTTTCTTTTATACTTAAAAATCCTATAAGCGTATTTTTATATAATAATTTACCATTTTTTAATTTTGGAGGTATATTTAAAGATATAACAGTACTTAATATATTAGTATACGAAACAATTTCTTTTCTAATAGTATTTTTAATACTTACAATAATATTTAGAATATTGCTTTCAATTACAAAAATATTTGAAAAGTTTTTAACACTTACTATTATTCTAGGTATTCCGTCTAAAATACTTGGAGCAATCTTAGGATTAGTACAATATATAATATATTCATTTATTATATTATATATATTAAGTTTACCTACATTTAACTTTACACTAATAAAGGATTCTAAATTGTCTAATACAATACTATCAAAAACTCCAATATTAAATAATGTTTGTAGTAAAACTTTAGATACATTTAATGAAATAATGGATTTAAAAAAGGAATATGAAAGTACTAATAACATGACAGAATTTAATCAAAGGGCACTTAATATAATGATTGAAAAAGGAATAATAACAAAAGAAAATGCCAAAGTATTAATAGAAAAAGGTAAAATTAAGGATATTATTTTAGAATAGTGTAAAGTACTGTAAAAGAAAAAGCCTTATAAATAAAGGAATAAAAAAGCTCTCAAAAAAAATAATAATAAATGTATACAAAATACTTTGAAAAAAGATTTTATATATGATAGAATAAGATTGTAACTAATTTAAAAAACAATAGTGGAGTGATATTATGGAAGACATATATAACTTATTAATGTCAAATATTTATTTATATATTTGTGTTATAGTAGCTTTAATTATAATCTGTACAATATTATTTATAATTGTATCAAATCAAAGAACTAGAAAAAAACTAAAAGATGATTTTGTTGAAGCAGAAAGAATAGAGAATGAATTAGAAAATGTAGAGCTAGAACCTAAAAATAATGAGCTTGAAGATATATTGAAGAAAATGCAGGAAGAAATAGATGTTAAACCTGAAGATGTAGTAAAACAATTTGAAACAGAACAAGAAGAAAAAGCTATTATAAGTTATCAAGAATTAGTAGATAGTGTAAAATCTGGAAAAATAGAAGTAGTTGATGATGAACCTTTAGATGTAAATTTTGTTGAAAATTTAAATCTTGATTCTAAAATTGAACCGATAAATGAAGTTGAAAATGACTCTTCAGTAACACCAGAAATGGTAAGAAATGCTATAGAAAGTATTTCTGAATCATCAATAAAAGAGGAACCAAAGAAATTTAAACAAAGTGCTTTTATATCCCCAATATATGGTGTTATGAGTGAAAAATTAGATTATCCAACAGTAAAAAAGACAGAAAATATATTAGATATTATGAATACTAGAGATTACAATGCTTTAACAGAAGAGATAAATAGGCAAGAGGAATTTTTAAAAGCACTAAAAGAGTTTAGAAATAATTTATGATTTATAATTATGAAGTAATGTAATAAAGTGGAGGTAGAAATCATTCTCCATTTTTTGCTTTGGAATTTCTAGTGTGAAATAGAGTGAGGTAAAGACCCTGCTCTTTTTAGTGTGTAATTTTATAATATTTAATAATCTTATTAAGAGATAATTTTGAAATAGGAGGTGACGAAATGAAAAGATAATTATATCTTATTAGGATTGATAGAAAGGATTATAAAAAAAGAAAAAGGAATAATAATAATAAAGTTAAATTATTTTACGAAAAGTTGGTTATATTATTTTCTATTTTTTTTAATGCCATGACACGAACAAACGTTCCTCTTGACAGGGGGGGGGGGTTATGAGAAAATAAAAGAGTAACGAGGAGGCATTTAGATGAAAAAAGGATTTACATTAATAGAATTATTAGCAGTAATAGTAATACTAGCAATAATCGCATTAATAGCTACACCAATAATATTAAATATAATAGGTAATGCAAAAGATGAATCAAATGAAAGGAGTAAAGAGTTATATTTAAGGGCAGTAAATCAAGCAATAGCAACCAGAAATCTAACAGAAGAATTTAATCCAAGTGAATGTACAGTACAAAAAGATGGAAACTTAAAATGTGGAGATAAAGATTTACTAGTAGAAGTAAGTGGAACAAAACCATGTAGTGGGACAATAATATTTGATAAAGATGGGAAAATATCGAATGAAACATTAAGTTATTGTAATGAAAATGATGTACAAGGTGATGTTTCTGGATCAGATGATGAAAATACCAATATTAGTGTTGCAAATGCACCAAATCTTATGGATACATTAACACCAGTAAAGTATGAAAATAATAATTGGGTAATAACTACTAGTGATGATTCAAGTTGGTATAACTACGAAAGCCAAGAGTGGGCAAATGCAGTAATACTAAGTGAATCAGGTAATACAAAAAATGTAGGTGATCCATTAACACTTCCCACCTCACCAGATGACATAGCATCATCAGATGTATTAGCCATGTTTGTATGGATACCAAGATATTCATATACTATAAGTGAGAGTGCTAAAGGAGAAAAGCAAACTTGTACATATCATTCTGAAGATTCTGAAGTAGAATTTGATTGTTATAAAAATCCAGGAGCAATAGATATAAAATTTGTTGATGAAACAGTAACAGAATCTGGAAGTGCAACATATGTAGATAATAGTGATAAAGAAAGTTCATGGTATACACACCCAGCCTTTAAATTTGACGAAAAACAATTAAGTGGAATATGGGTAGGAAAGTTTGAGACAAGTGATAGTGAAGGTACTGGCGTAGTTACTTTAAGTTGTAAAAATACTTCTTGCTCTTATGGAAATAATATAAGAATATTACCAAATGTAATTTCGCGTAGAAATAAAAATCTTTCAAATTTTTTCTTTGCTTCAAGATCAATGTCAAATTTAAGTGATAATATATTTGGGATGGTCTCAACTAAAACAACCTCTCATATGATGAGAGGCAATGAATGGGGAGCAGTAGCATATCTATCACAAAGTAAATATGGAAAATATGGAAATGGTAACTATGAAGGAGCAAATAAAGAAGTATATAAAAATAATTCATCAAGTTATTATACAGGAAGAAGCAGTGGTAAACCTAATGGAGGAAGTTTAGATGAAGGAACATGCAAATATGATGAAGTTGGAACATCAAGGCAAAATGGAACTGGTGATTGTGGACCTGGAGCAAGTACCACAGGAAATATAACAGGAGTATATGATATGAATGGAGGAGCGCTAGAATATGTAGCTCTGACACGTGGGACTTACAGTAACACAAGTAGTTCTGGTTTTTCAGCAACTAGCCTTAGAAGAATTTTGTATGAAGGATATATTGAACGTGTTGTTACTACTTCAAGAGGAAGAGCTCTTTTGGAAACATCAGGTTGGTATTCGGACCATATTTATGAACATGATTCTAAAAGTACTTACCCATTTCTTTTGAGAGGTAATGGTTTATTTGGATATGAATTTTATGTTGGAATTGCACAAGAAATGATTTCCTATCGTATAGTTCTTTTTTAAATTAGTATTGTTAATTAAAAAAGTAACTACAAACAACATAACTCTCTCATATATTCTTTATATCTTATTTTATTCATTTACAGGGTGACTACTTGGAAGTGAAGAAAACTTAATTCCAATAAAAAAGTTACTTAAGGAAGTACTAGGGATAGTACCAAAGGATGCAAAGATACTAAATAGTGAGTTAGTTGGTAGACCATATAAAGATAGAGATGTAAGAGTAGATTTAGTCGTAGAGTTAGAAGATGGTACAAAAATAAATTAGAAGTAAATACCGATGTAATACAAACCTTAATAGAAAGAAATGTATATTATATGTGTAGGAATATGAGTATGGAC
>CANRDA010000003.1 GCA_947629285.1 uncultured Bacilli bacterium | reverse complement strand
TTATTCTGATTTTAAATTAGATGGTACAACTATTTATAGTGGTTCATATACAAAACGTGGTGCGGGTGATGTTTTTGTAAAAACAAAAGATATTACTATAAAGCACAATGATGATGGTTCATTTCCAAATACGGAAATAAGTTTTAGTACAAATGACTACATAATGGGAAGTCAATCAGGTAGTGGGACAATATCAGAAGTACCATCAATACCAAGAACAAGTGTCTTAAGTAATTTAACTATTACAATCTCAAATGATGGTAAGACAGTTACATTAAGACCAACTATAACAAAATACCTAAGTTCATTTTATGATAGATTAACTTTAGTAAATGGAAGCACAATAATTGCTCAAATAGATGGAGTTAGTAATAATACATCAGTATCATTAAACAGTAGTCAAATTAGTGCTTTGTATAGAGAAATGGGCAATAGTACAAGCAAGTCATTTAGTGCTTACCTAACAACATATACATCAAGTTCTAAAAGTTCTACAGTAGGTACATCTACATCAATAAACGCAACAGTGACATTACCTAACTATAGTTTAAGTATTAGTAGTGCAACTATTGAAGATGCAGTAATAACATATGATAAATATAAACCAACAACTAATACGTTTATAGCGAATATATCTAAACCTAAAATGACATTTAGTGCTACTTCAACGACAGGAAGTACATATGGAAATAATATTTCTTATAGAATTAACGATGTAGTTGTTTCGAGCCCTTATACAGTTGAAGATTATAAAGGTAGTAAATACACATTGATTGCAACTGATGGAAGAAAACAAGTAAGTAAGGATTTTGATATGAAAATAGTACCTTACTTTAAGCCAATAATACAAGTCACTGTAAAAAGGACAAGCCCTACAGGAAGTACAGTAGATGTATCAATTGAAGGTAAATATTATTTAGGTAGTGACTTAACTAATAAATTAACACCAACTTATAAAATAAAATATACACCTAGAGGTGGTTCACAGCTAAGTGAAAATATATCAGTAACTACAACTACAGAAGGCAATGAGGTCACATTTAAAGGTACAACACAATTAACAGGACTTGATTATAAAAAGATTGTTAGTTGGCAAATAGAAATGACTGATGTAATTGGTTATTTAACTATGGTTAGCGATACTTTGAAACAAGGTTTACCCGCTTGGAATGCATATGAAAAAAATGATGAGCAATACTTCAATGTAAACGGCAATTTCCTAATTGAAAATGAACCATTAATAAGTTTTCTAAAACCATTATTATTGGATTTGGAACATCCAGTTGGCTCTCTTCATATTTCTACTGATTCAACAGAGCCTAGTAAATTATTTGGTGGAACATGGAAACAAATTGAAGATGATGCTTATCTGAAAATAGTAATATCAAAAGCAGGTCAATGTGGTGGTACTTCCAATAATCATACGATACCATTATCGAGCATACCAGAGCATATCCATAAACAAAATTATATGTCAACAGATTTCGGACAAGAGGGAAGCAGCGGAAACTACACTTTTGCAAGAGCGACTGGGCAAGACCCTGCCTATACAGGTAGTGCTGGGGGAGGTCAACCATATTACCCATACTACTACGGAATTTATGCATGGATAAGAATAGCATAGCAAGGTAGGTGATAAAGTGAAAAAAATTCTAAATAAAATAAAAGATTCATGGCAATGGATTACACTTTTTATAACAATTATATGTGGTTTTTGGACAATATTTAAATATTTTGATAACCAAAATGACGAAATGGCAAAGACAATTCAAATGGCAGAAAAGTCAATTATATGGAATGAGAATATACCAGTAATTGAAAGAGCTAGTGTGTGTGATGATTATTTAGCAAGAGGATATAATTCATATACAAAGAAATTATGCGAGAATGTAATACTACAAGATGATAGATTAGCAAAGAAATAGAGGTGATAGTAATGAAAAAAGCATGGAATGATGTAAAATCATTTGTAACTATTATAATGACAATAGGATTAATCGTACTCTTATTAGTGCCAGGAATTAATCCTCCAAGTGAAATAGTTGCATTATATTGTACAAGCTATGGAGCAATAATAACATATTTCTTTACAAGAAAAGATAAAGACAAGGAAGGTGAATAATATGCAAAAAGCAGTATTAAATTTAAATATATTAAAGGTAACTCAAGGAATGAATAATACGTTCTCACATAAAGGTGTACTTGCAATCGATATAGCAGGTCATAATGGCTTTAGAGCACCTTTTACAGGAATAATAAAAAAAATCTACACCAAAGATGCAAACCAAGTGTGGTTAGAGTCTACGGATAAGGTAAAATATGCAGATGGTACTGAGGATTATATGACATTATCTATATGGCATGATAACGATGTGTCAAACTTAAAAGTAGGACAAGTTATCAAGCAAGGTGAAGTGTTTTATCAGCAAGGTACTAAAGGATATGTTACTGGTGCTCATAATCATTTAACTGTAGGAAAGGGTAAGTTTACAGGTACTGGTTGGTATAAAAATAGTGTAGGTAACTGGTGTATAAATAATCAATACGATATAACTAAGGCATTATTTGTTTATGACAAAACTGAAATCAAAAAGAGTGGTGGTTATACTTGGACTAAGACATCTGATTTTGAATACAACAAACCAGTATCAAATGACAGATACCTTAATTTAAAGCCTACTGTCAGTTCTTGGACAGTTTACAAGACTAATAAGTATTTTATACCTACAAAGACTTCTGATGTCTTAGCAAAATTAAATCCTAAAAAATTTGGTGGATTAAGTTATAAGATACTTGAAGACTGTGGGAATTATCATTTTAAGATAAAAACTGATATGTTTGGATACGGATACATAGCAGGTAATCCAAATAAGTATGAATGTACTATTACGGATAAACCTGTGTATTAATAAAAATGGCTAGTCTTAATTGACTAGCTTTTTTAATTTGACTTTTAATTTAGATGTGTTATAATACACTGCAAGTGACAAGAAGTATAAAAAATATACAAAATTCATATAAAAAGTATACTAAATTTTAAAAAGTGTGTTATAATACAAATAGCAATGGTTTTAAATTATTAATTTCTTGTTGCTGATTTATTAGTATATGTCAATACTTTTAATAATTTTTAATAATTTTCATATACTAAAAAAGAGATACATTTGATTCTCTAAGTTAAGTGTTTCTCTAATCTATTTAGATTGTCGAAAACACCGTTTCTTGATGATTCGGTGTTTTCATTTAAGTTAGTCCTTTTTAAGGGCTAAGATAGTACAGAGTACAATAAAAGCAAACGCAATTATTAATTCCACTGGAATTTATCCTTCCTATAGTTTTTTTAACCATAGCAACCACCTCTTCTCTACTGTCAATGACAGATAGATTAGAGTAAAACACCTAACAAATCGCTTGTATCTCTAAAGATAATTATATAATAACCGAAAATTTAAGTCAATCAAAAATTGCTATTTTAATTATTTATCATTTTATTTAATTCTTTTCTCCAATACTTATTATTCATATGTACTTTTTCTAAATGGCATGTCCTACATAATATTATGCAATTATTAGGATTATCAGTTTTTCCTTTTCCTCTTCCATTAATATGATGAAGTTGTAAATCTTTATATGAACCACATATGGCACATCTACCATTACATCTATTAAAAACAATGTTGTAGGTTTCTTTACTTACAAATTCTCTTTTTTTGGATATTGGTTTTATTTTTGCACAGTGTTTTTGATTTAACTGTGTATTACTTTTAGAATTTGCACAGTATTTCTGATTTATTGTGAATTTCTGATTTGTTGTGAATTTCACAATTTTATATTCCTTGTGTTCACAATCTTTGCAACTATTGAATGCTATTTCTTTTTTTAATAAATTACAATAGATAAATTTATTTCCTTTTTTACTTCTAATTCTTAAATTTTTACATTGCATTTTGAGGCTTCCTTTCAAGAAGTCCCCATTGGTATAAGTCCCACCGTATTGCGCTAGTAAGGCTTTAGCCATTCTTAAATCTTTATTTTTAATATTTATAGGGTATTCTAATTTTTTTTCATATTTCCACATAAGAACCTCCTAATTATCCCATGGCCAAGGCATATCGTCCCAGCTCCATGGATATGAAGATAGCACATCACTATTTAAAGTAATAGGACCGAATTTAGCTTCATATTCCTTTAACATACTTTCTTTTTCTTTTCTATATTGATTAAATAAATTAATCATATTTTTGTTGTCTGGATAGATATCCAAATAAAGATTTAAGTCTATCATAGCAAAACCTAAAGCATCTATATAAGTTAAAAGTTCTGCTTGTTCATTAATAGGCTTTATTTCATATGGTTCTTTTGATTTATATGGTTCATATAAATTTTTAAATAAATTTCCTCTGATAAGTCCATTAAATGGGTCATATAATTTAGAAGAATCTTGGTCTAAAAAATTACTACTACCAGAGTTTGTTTTACTATACATATTAGAATTTAATTTAGAATCTACATCATAATTCATAGTCCCTACATTAAAAGGATACATAGACATAGTATTCATATCATACATGTTCATGCTTTGCATATTCCCTTTTGTATAGTTTTTAAAATTAGGGTAATTATTCATATTTTCCTCCTCGCTTTATATTATGAAATATAGTTATTAGTGTATAGGTTAATGTCTAATTATATAAAAATTTAAAAAAGTATAGACAAAACGGTGATAATTTGCTAAAATATATTTCGTAATTGTTATGGCGGTGTTGGTGAAGTGGTTAACACGGCGGATTGTGGTTCCGTTATGCAAGAGTTCGATCCTCTTATACCGCCCCATTTTATAATTTAGCAGTATACTGCTTTTTTTTGACAAAATAAAAATAATGTGTTAGTATACTAATTCAAGAGGTTGATTCTATGGACTATATTGAAAAAATTATAAAAAAAGCTATCAAGAATAACAGAAAAATAAAAATGGAAGAAATTTCCGTACTTAAGTTAAACGATGATGATTTTAGTAAGTTGTTATTAGGTTTAAAAAAAAATAATATAACAATTTACCAAGATGATTTTGATGAATATGAAGATATAAATAACTATGAAGATTCTTATAAATTATATATAAATGATATACAAAAATATCCATTATTAACTTTTGATGAAGAAATTGAACTAATAAATAAAATGAATCAAGGCGATGAAGAAGCAAGGCAAAAGATGATTTTATCAAATTTACGTCTTGTTGTATCAATAGCAAATAGATTTACTAATAATATTACTAATAATAAAAGTAATAGACTAGATGTAATAGAAAATGGAAATCTTGGATTAATTAAGGCACTTTCTAAATTTGATGTATCTATGGGGTGTAAATTTTCAACATATGCAACATGGTGGATTATCAATTATATACAACGTGGTAATACTAATCTGATATATCCATATCATATTTCTCCACATATAGTGAATAAAGTTAAAGCTATTAGTAAATATGAATTAAATTTTATGACTACTCATAGTCGTGAAGCAACCTTAAATGAAATAGCACAAAAATTTAAAACAAGTGTTGCCAATATAGTTTTTTTAAAGCAAATGCAGAAACCAACTTTAAGTTTAGATTCATCTAATAATGAAGAAGAAAGAGTAAATCCCACATTGTATATGCAAATTAGTTCTGATGATTCTATTGAAGATGTTATAGATAGAGTTTCAACAGAGAATACAATTTCTAATATTAAAAAAATTATGAACTTAAATTTATCAGAAAATCAGAAAAAAGTTATAAAATTAAGGTATGGACTTGAAGATGGTAAATATAGACCTTTAGAAGAAGTTGGTAAATTATTAAATTTATCTAGGGAAAGAGTAAGACAACTAGAGTCTACAGCGCTACAAACTATAAGAAAAAATATTAATAGTGATGGGTCTGAAAAAATACGTAAATATAAAAAATTTTAATTATAATTAGCAAATATATTATTTATTTCTTTTTTAATATTATTTGCTGATTTTTTTAAATTGTTATCGTTTATAATATGAGAGTTATATGAATCTGCTTTATTGCTTCTATTATTTAGTACTTGTTGTTGAGCTGAATTTGTGCATAATACCTGTCCAATCATCATAAACCAATTGCCTAGTGAGTTTTGTTCTGCAGGTGTAAGTTCATCTACTAAAAGTATACCTATTGCAAAAGCAGATGATGTAAAAATAGGTGCGGATATGTTAGGGACAAGTTTCATTAAAACCACCTATCTAATTATATTTTTCAAATAAAAAAAATATTTACAAACTAAGTAGTATATAGTATAATTACTAAAGAATATTTTTGAATTTTATGGAGGAATTATGAATGTTGATGAGTTAATTAATGTAGCTGAAAAATCATTAAAAGAAGAGTATGAAAAAGTTGATGAAATTGTTTTTCTAAATAGTAAAAAAATTTTAGATGCATTTCAAAAAGAAAATGTATCTGAGTACCATTTTAATTCAACTACAGGGTATGGGTATAATGATGCTGGACGTGATGTTATTGAAAGAGTATATTCTGATGTATTTAAAAGTGAAAGTGCTTTAGTTAGGGGACAATTTATATCTGGAACACATGCTTTAACTGTAACTTTATTTGGATTATTAAGACCTAATGATATAATGTTATCAATAAGTGGTTTACCATATGATACTCTTCATGAGGTAATAGGAATAAAACAAAATCCTAGTTCTTTAATGTCATTTAATGTTAAATATGAACAAATAGATTTATTAAATAATGATTTTGATTACGATAAAATAATAAATAGAGTTAAAGATAAAAACTTAAAAATGATTTATATACAAAGGTCTAAAGGATATTCTACGAGAAAAAGTATAAGCATAGAAAAATTAGAGAATGTTATAAAAGCAATAAGAAAAGTCAATAATGATGCTATAATTATGGTTGACAATTGTTATTGTGAATTTGTTACTACTAAAGAACCTATAGAGATTGGGGCTGATATTTGTGTAGGTTCATTGATTAAAAATCTTGGAGGAGGGATAGCTCCGAATGGTGCCTATGTAGTTGGAAAGAAAAATTTGATTGATTTAGTTGCTGAGAGGTTAACCGCTCCAGGTGAAGGTAGAGAAGTAGGTCCTTCATTAAATATGAATAAACCATTGCTTCAAGGACTTTTTTTCGCACCAAGTGTAGTTGGCTCTGCTGTTAAAACTGCAATACTTACAAGCTATGTGCTTGAAAAACTGAATTATGACGTAGAGCCTAAATATAACGAAAAAAGGGTTGATATAGTACAAAACATAATTTTTAATAACAAAGAAGATTTAATAAAATATGTACAAGGAATACAAATGGCTTCACCAATAGATTCATGTGCAATCCCGCAGCCATCAGATATGCCTGGTTATGATGACCAAATAATAATGGCTGCAGGAGCATTTACTCAAGGTTCGTCTATTGAACTATCCTGTGATGGTCCTGTAAGACCACCTTATATTGCCTATCAACAAGGTGGATTAACATATGAGTACGGTAAATTAGGACTTTTAAAAGCAATATCAGAATTAAAGAAATAAATTTTATAAAATTTGGAATGGTGATATGTAATGCCTAAAAAAAAGAAATTAGAAATTCTATATGAAGATAAATATTTAATTATTATAAATAAACCAGAAAATTTACTTACGGTATCTACGGATAAAGAAAAAGATAGGACTTTATTCCACTATGTATTTGAATATCTAAAGAAAAAAAATAAAAATAATAAAGTTTTTATTGTACATAGATTAGATAAAGATACAAGTGGAATAATTGTATTTGCTAAAGATTTGAAAACTAAGTCATATTTACAAAACAATTGGACAAAGTTTAAAAAAGGATATGTTGCAGTAGTATATGGCAGTGTGTTAAATAAAAAAGGTATTTTAAAAGAATATTTAGCTGAGACTAAAACACATTATACATATATTTCTAATAAAAATAATGGTAAATTAGCAATTACTGAATATGAAAAGATACTTGAAAATCGTAAATATACAATGCTAAGTTTAAATTTGAAAACTGGAAGGAAGAATCAAATTAGAGTTCAATTATCGAATATGGGTAATCCAATAGTTGGTGATAAGAAATATGGTATTAACAAAAATCCTATAAGAAGAATGGCATTGGTTGCTAATTACTTAGAATTTACTCATCCAGTAACTAATAAAACTTTATCAATAGAAATAGACATACCTGATAGTTTTGTAAATCTTTTAAATTAATTAATGTAAACAAGCAAATATTTTAAATTATTAATTGATAAATATTTGCTTGTTTGTTATAATTTTGTTAGAAATAGGAGAGTTTATGAATTTTAAAGTAGTAGAAAATGGAAAAGAGATACAATGTAATATTGTATTAAGTTTTAGAGATGATAATAATGATATTAATTATGTTGTGTACACTGATGGAAGTTTAGATGAAAATAATGAACTAGAATTACATGCATCAAGATATATTCTAAATGGTGAACAAATTATACTTATGGAAATTGAAAATGAATATGAATGGGATTTAATAGATAATATGTTGCAAAGTAAATACAATGAATTGGAGAAATAGTATGGATAAATTACACCTATATATAAACAATAGAAACTCTTTAGTATTAGAATTAGAAAATTCTAAAGGAAATGGACAAATAAAATCAAATAAACTTTATGAAGCAATTAAGATTATTTCAAAAGATTTAATAAAAGGCATTAAGCAAAATGATTTAAATTCAACTCTTATTATAAATTATAGTGATTATGAATTAACAATACATAACCCAAAAATACTTTTAAAAAAAGAATTGTTTTTATTAAATAGTAGTATCCAATCATTTTATTCAAAACGTGAGTTAACAAATTTTTTGCACAAAAAAGTCAAAAGAGAAAATAAATATAGTTCTAAAAAAATAGTAGTTCCAGCGTTAACTTTAATATTACTTTCTTCTATCGCACTTACTAGTTTAGAGAAAAATGATATTTTTGCAAATAATTATAGCAATGAACCTGTAGTATATGAACAAAACCAAGAGTATGAACAGAATTATGAATCATCTGATTCTGAGACTAAAGCTGTAGATAAAAGTGTTCCTATAGATGTAGATAATAGTGTACCTATAAAGGATTTATCCAATATGTATCTTGAAAATTTAGAGCAAAAATATATGGAAGACCCGGATGCAGTTTTAGATTATATAAGTAGAGTTGAAGATGAAAAAGCTATTAATACAAAATTAAAATATGGAGATTTAATAACAAAGTATGCAAAAATGTATGGAATAGACCCTAACTTAGTTATTGCTTTAGCTACACAAGAGCGTGGTGAACATTCTAATATAATGGATGAAGGTGGCGCTATAGGGCTTATGCAAATTCAAGTTGGACCTTGGCTTAATAAAGGTTTAACTGCATATAATTTTGAGAAACAGGAATATGAAACAATATATATTGATATAGAAAAAATAAAAAATCTTGAAACTAATATACAAATAGGATGTATTATACTTCAAAATGCATTTAGAACAGTGGATTATAATATTTTAGCAGGACTTCAATGTTATAATATGGGTGGACCTAACATGGCTAACATATTAAATTGTTATAGTATAAATTCAAATAAACCAGTTGAACAAATTTTATCTAACCAAAATGACATAGGTTGGCTAGATTATAGAACTGTTTCTAAAGAAGGGGATTATAACTACGTTGAAAATGTTTTGTCATATGTGGGACCATCTGCAAATATCTATGTAAAAAGAGATGATGGAAGTTTATGTAGTTTAAACATTTCAAACAGTGTAAATAAAGTGTATTAATTTTTAAAATAATTGATATATTTTGTTTATTGTGGTACAATGTTTTCGAGGATAGATAGATATGTATAGAAAGTTTCATATAAACAATAGTACAGTATTATTTTTGGGACTTATACTCATATTAGTTGGAATAAGTGTAGGACTTTTGGAACTTTTTAACGAAAAAAAAGAAAAGGCTTATGCAGATATGAATTTACGTTTCTTTGAAAATGAGGAGCCTAGTAACATTAATTCTGAAGAAGAAGTAGAAAAAAGAATAGAAGAGACAGAAAGTGATGAGCAAAATAATAATTCACCATCTAGTGATAACCCAGAAGAGCCATCAAAACCATCGACAAAGTATAATTACATTGGGATGTTAGAAATACCTAAGATAAATTTAAAAAGAGGATTTGTTGATATAGATTCTAAATATAATAGTATAAATTATAATATTGCTATTATAAAAGGTTCAACTTTCCCTGATGAAGAAAATAATAATTTAATTTTGGCATCTCATTCTGGAAACTGTTCTATTTGCTTTTTCAATAAGTTGTATAAGGTTTCTTTGAATGATGTCGCATACATTTATTACAAACAAATAAAGTATGAATATAAAGTAGTTGATATATACGAAGTAGATAAAACTGGAACTGTGGCTATTTACAGGAATCCAAATAAACAGACGTTAACGCTTATTACATGTACTAAAAATAGTAATACTAAGCAAACTGTATATATATTGGAATTAAATAATAAGGAGAGTTATTAAAAGAGGTGATTATATGAACGATTTTTCATTAATAAAAAAAATAGAAATATTAATGAATTTAATTGCATCATCACCTCTTTTTTTATTTTGTTGTATGCTTGGGGTAGCTGTTTTTATATTTTTTATAATATGTATAAAAAAATATAAAAATGTGAATAAATGGATATTTATATCTATATGGCTTTTTTTAGCAGGTTTTTTAATGATTATATACAATTCTGTATTAATGAATTTTTTGGATATTTTACTTGATAATATTTTTATGGCATTATATTTTCCAAATATTACTATTTATATAATAATTTTGTTTTTTTCAAATTTTTCTTTTATATATTCATTGATTAGTAAAAAAAGTAATAGAAATTTTAAAATATTAAATTTTATAAACATGCTTGTAATAAATTTACTATTAGTTTTAATAATTGATATTTCAACTAGTAATAATATTAATATAACAAATCAATTAGATGTATATAGTAATTCAAATTTGTTAGTTTTATTTCAATTAACTACTGCAGTATTTACATCGTGGTTACTGATTAATTTACTTATATCTGCTCATGTAAAATTAAAAAAGTATGATACAAAATACCAGGATATGCCTGAAATTATTTTTGAAGAAGTATAATTAAAAGGGATGTTAAAAATGATTGAGAAATATGATGATTTATGTGCGACTAATGATAATTTTTTAAGGAAAAAGAATAATATTTATATAACAGCTAAGCAAGAGAAAATATTAGAAAAATATAACATAAGTGTAGATAAATATTCTTCTTTAAACGAATTAATATATGTAATCGAAGAGTATTTAAATAATTCTTTTGAATATTTAGAAGATTTAGATTTGGTATCTCAAGAACTATCTGAATTTAAATATTATAATTATACGAATAAATAATATAATGCCTTTTATGAAAATTATGTATGAATTTGCATAATTTTTTTGTAAAAAAAAGGAAATCAAAAAGTTTTCTCGTATAATATATATGGGGTGATAGTATAAATTACATAGATAATTCATATAAAAATAAGTATGGAAGATTAAAGATTAATAGACTAAATAAAAGATATATAAAAAAAGAACTAATAGAAAGTGATTATTTATTATCAAATATAAATGGATATTCATTAGATAAAGAACAAAGAATTGCGGTTATAACAGATGAAAAAGCTAATTTAATAGTAGCAGGTGCTGGAAGTGGGAAAAGCCTTACGATGGTAGGGAAAATAAGATATTTGATAGAAAGAAAAAAAGTAAATGAAAATGAAATATTATGTATTTCATTTACTAATGATGCATCAAAAAATTTAGAAAAAAGTATTAAAAAGAATTATAATTATAATATTAAGGTATATACCTTTCATAAACTAGCACTTGAATTTTTAAAAGACAGAAAATATAAAATAGCTAGTGATGATATGTTAAGGTATATTATAGATGAGTATTTCTTTGAAGCACAGTACGAGAATGAAATAAAAATAAAAATTAAAAAACTATTAAATAAAGTAGATACCCCATATACATACATATTAAAATCTAAAGAACTTGAATTACTAAAAAGGTTAATAAATACATTTATAAATCTTTTTAAAACAAATAATTATACATTAGCTCATTTTTTAGAAATAAAGGGCGATAAAAATTTAATAAGAATAATTATAGATATTTATATGATGTATGAGAATGAATTAATTAGCAGCAATACTATAGATTTTAATGATATGATAACTATAGCTACATCTTATGTTAAAAATAATCCTATAAACAATTATAAATATATAATTGTAGATGAATACCAAGATACTTCGTATGTAAGATATTTATTTTTAAAAGAAATAATAAATAAAACTGGGGCTAAAATAGTGTGTGTAGGCGATGATTACCAGTCTATTTATAGATTTAACGGTTGTAATTTAAATATGTTTTTAAACTTTAAGAAATACTTTGGATATACAAAAGTACTTAAAATAAATAATACATATAGAAATAGTCAAGAGCTAATTAATGCTGCAGGTAAGTTTATAATGAAAAATAAAAGACAACTTTACAAAGAACTTAAAAGTAGTAAATCAATAGAAAAACCTATTAAAATAAAGTATGGTGACAATTTAGCAGATTTATTAGATATAGTTTTACAAAAACATAAAAATATATTGATATTAGGTAGAAATAATTTTGATATTGAAAAATATTTTAAATTAAATAAAGATAAATGCATAGAATATAAAGGGATAAATATTAGATATTTAACAATACATGCTTCTAAAGGTTTAGAAGAAGAATGCGTAATAATAATTAATTTAAAAGATAGTTCTATTGGAATACCAAATAAAATAAAAGATTCTAAAATACTTAATTTTGTAAATGATAATTTAGACACTTATCCATATGAAGAAGAAAGAAGGTTATTTTATGTTGCTTTAACACGAACGAAAAGTGATGTATACCTATTAGTTGATAAGAACCAACCATCTATTTTTGTAAAGGAACTTATAAAAGATAGTAAAGAGTATATAGAGTATATTTAATTAACAAAATAAAATGATTTTTGATAAATATTACCTAATTGTTATGAAAAATAATATATTGTTGAATAGTGCTTCAATTTGACATTTAGGTTTGATTTATGATATGATAGTTGTGCTTTTCCGAAAAAGAAGAGGTGTTAATGTGAAAGCAAAACTGAAAACCTTAGAAGGAATATTACTTTCTATGGTTGTTGTATTAAATGCATATTTAATATATTTAAATGTAAGTGTTAGTGAGTATAAGACAACTAGAGAATATGGCTCAACTGCTAACTATATACAAATTGATAAAAAATTAGTAGGATTATTTTCTAAGGAAGATGAAGAAATAAAAGAAGATGTAGTAGAAGAAGTTGAAGATATAGTTGAACCTGTTGTCTATGAGGGCAAAACATTAGATGAAATATCAAAGTCTATTGAAAATCAATTAAATTCTACTATAAGTGGAAAAGGATATTTAATCGCATCATATTCTTTAGAAAAAGGTGTAAATCCATATATGGCTGCTGCTATAATATTACATGAAACAGGTTGTAAATGGGAATGTAGTTATCTTGTCCGTGAGTGTAACAATGTAGGTGGACAAAAGGGACAAGGTTGTGGAGCTTATGGATACTTTAATTCACTTGATGAAGGAATAAAAGCATTTGTAGATAATTTGTATAAAAATTATATTAGTTATGGATTAACTACTCCAGAGGAGATTAATCCTAAATATGCAGAAGACCCTAATTGGTCAAGAAATGTAAATAAGTACATTGAAATAATAAAGGCACAGTAATGTGTCTTTTATGTATATAAAAAATTTAAACGACTTTTAACACGCGCAAAAGTAATATTTTTAGAAAATCGTTGAGAATACAGTGAACATATGTTTCTTGCTGACGTAGTTGAAGTTGTATGATAAAATAAAATAGTAGAACAATAAGGAGGATTTATATGAAGAAAGGTTTTACGCTTATAGAATTATTAGCGGTAATAGTAATACTAGCAATAATAGCATTAATAGCTACACCCATTATATTAAATATAATAAGTAGTGCAAAAAGTGAAAGTGATAAAAGGAGTAAAGAGTTATACTTAGATGCAGTAAAACAAGCAATAGCAAGAAAGAACTTAACAGAAGAGTTTAATCCGACAGAATGTACAGTACAAAAAGATGGAAATCTATTATGTGGAGAAGAAAACCTACTAATAGATATAAATGGAACAAAGCCGTGTAGTGGAGAAATAACCTTTGATGAAAAAGGAAAAATAACAAAAGAAACTGTAGGTTATTGTACTAGTAGTGATGATAGTGGAGATACTGATGATGAACCTGCTGTCCCACCAACTCCAAAAACATTTGCAGAAGATGATTGGTCAACAATAATAGCGAATGTACAGGCTGGTAATATAGCTGCTTATAATGTAGGAGATGAAAAGACAATAGAATTAACAGGAGAAGTTGCAGGTACATATACAGTAAGAGTAGCGAACACTTCAACACCATCTGAGTGTAAAAGTGCAGATTTTTCACAAACAGCATGTGGATTTGTAATAGAGTTTAAAGATATAGTAGCAATGAAAAAATCAAATTCAACTATGACAAATGAAGGTGGATATCCAACAAGCGAAATGAGAACATATATAAATGATACTATATTTAATGCATTGCCAATTGAATTACAAACAGCCATAATAGAAACAAAAGCAATATCAGGACATGGTCAAAATGATAGTGATAACTTTATATCAAATGATAAATTATACTTATTATCAGCACATGAAGTATGGAAAGATAGTACTTCGACGAGCTTATATGATAATGTTAGTAATTTTGATACAGCGTACAGCAATACAAGACAGTTAGATTATTACGAAGCGCAAGGAGTAATAGTTGATAGTGGTGATTCTGCTATTAAGAACTATCAAGGAAAAGCTTCCAATTGGTGGCTTCGTACAGCCCGTTCTGATAATGGTTACATTTTCTTGACCGTGAATTCCTCTGGCATTTGGCTCTTTTATGGTGCTACTACTGGTTCAGGAGGAGTTTCACCAGCATTTCGCCTTTCTGACTAGGATAATTAAATATGATATTGTTATAAAATCTAGTGTTTAAATAATACTAGATTTTATAAGTTATATGATAAATCATAGTAGGGATACCTAAAGGGGTGCCCACTATGATTTTTTTTCATAAATTTAAAGTTTGTCCATATATTTTACTATGGAGGGTATATGTATAACGGACTAACTTTAAAGGAAGTAGAAGAAAATAGAAAAAAATATGGTAGTAATGAACTAGTAAAGGCTAAAAAAGATAGTTTCTTTAAACTACTTGTAAGTACTCTAGGTGATCCAATAATAAAAATTCTTTTAATTGCTCTTGCAATAAAGACAGTGTTCTTGTTTAAAAACTTTGATTGGTATGAAACAATAGGAATAGTAATTGCTATAATGCTTGCCTCACTCATATCTACTATATCAGAATATGGGAGTGAACAGGCATTTGAAAAATTGCAGGAGGAAGTTTCTAGGACATATTCAAAAGTAATAAGAAATGGTAAAAAGTGTGAAATACCTGTAAGTGATATAGTAGTTGGAGATATTGTTAGTTTAGAAACAGGTGATAAGATACCTGCTGATGGATTAATTGTAAAAGGAAAAGTGAGCGTGGATGAATCTAGTTTAAACGGGGAAACTAAAGAAGCATATAAAGAATCTATGATAAATGAAAAACTTATAAGTGATAAAAATAGAGTCTTTAAAGGAAGTGTAGTATATTCTAATACTGCTTTGATGAAAGTAACTGCTGTTGGAGAAAATACTTTCTATGGTAAAATAGCCTTAGAACTTCAAGAAAAACAACCAGAAACTCCACTTAAATTAAGACTTAGAGAACTTGCTAAATTCATAAGCAAAATAGGATATGTAGGAGCACTTTTAGTATTTTTCTCATATCTATTTAAAGTTATAGTTATAAATAATAATTTTAATTTAGAATTAATAAAAGAGATGGTAACTAACTTTCCATTAATAACAGGGCATATACTATACGCATTTACTTTATGTGTTACTATAATTATAGTCGCAGTTCCGGAAGGTCTACCTATGATGATTACTTTAGTACTTTCATCTAATATGAAAAGAATGCTTAAAAGTAATGTACTTGTAAGAAAGTTAGTAGGTATAGAAACATCTGGTAATATAAATATACTTTTTACTGATAAAACAGGTACTTTAACTAAAGGAAAACTCGAAGTAAAAAGTATAATAAGTGGAGATTTTAAAGAGTATAAGGATGAAAAATCACTAGAGAAAAATAAAAAATACTATGATATTGTTAAACTATCATGTATAGGGAATAATGCAAGTAGTTATTCAGACGATAAAGTAATAGGTGGAAATATTACTGATAGAGCAATACTTTCATACTTTAAAAACGATAATAAAAGAATAAAAAGAGATGAAATAATTCCTTTTGATAGTAAAAATAAGTACTCTATAACTAGAGTAGGAGATATTAATCTAATAAAAGGTGCGCCTGAAGTGTTGTTAAAAAACTGTACTAACTATTATGATACATCCGGCAATATAAAAAAGATAACTAATTTAATTAGATTAGAAAATCTAATTAAAGATAATACTAAAAATGGAATAAGAGTACTTTTACTTGCTACATCTAAAAATAGAAATATAAGCAATTTATATAATTTAACTTTAGTAGGTATAATACTTATTAAAGATGATGTTAGACCTGAGGCAATAGAAGGTGTTAAAATGGTATCCAACGCACATATTAAAACTATTATGATTACAGGAGATAACAAAGATACTGCTAAATCTATTGCAAGTGAGGTTGGAATATATAAAGAAGGAGATTTAGTATTAACTAGTGAAGAGTTAAATAAACTATCTGATGAAGAACTTAAAAGTAAACTTTTAAATATATCAGTAGTTGCTAGAAGTCTTCCAACAGATAAAAGTAGATTAGTTAGAATATCACAGGAGATGGATTTAGTAGTAGGTATGACTGGAGATGGTGTGAATGACGCGCCTGCTCTTAAAAAAGCCGATGTAGGATTTAGTATGGGAAGTGGTTGTGAGGTTGCAAAAGAAGCTAGTGATATAGTAATACTTGATGATAACTTTATATCTATATCTAAAGCAATACTTTTTGGAAGAACTATATTTAAAAGTATAAGAAAGTTTATAATACTTCAGTTAACTATTAATTTATGTGCTTTAACTCTTTCAATAGTCGGTCCATTTATAAATATAGAAATGCCTATTACGGTAATACAGATGCTTTGGATAAATATGGTTATGGATACTCTTGCTGGACTTGCATTCTCATTTGAGCCTCCATTAAAAGAGTATATGAATGAATTACCTAAGAAAAAGGATGAGTCTATAATAAATAAATATATGATCAATCAAATACTTTTTACTGGACTTTATTCATCACTTTTATGTATACTATTTTTAAAACTAGATTTTGTTAGAAATCTATATAGAAGTGAAGCATATCTTTATACAGCATTTTTTGGCCTATTTATATTTATAGATATATTTAATAGTTTTAATGCTAGAACTAATAGATTAAACTTACTAGGTAATATACTTAAGAATAAGATGTTTATATTTATAATAGGATTTATAGTTGTAGTACAAATAATTTTAATATACTATGGAGGAACTGTATTTAGAACTACTGGACTTTCCCTATTTGAATTTGAAATAATGATTTTATTTGCTCTTACAGTAATACCTTTTGATGGAATAAGAAAGATAATTTTAAAGAAAAAGGGATTAAATACCGGAGTTTGACAATAAGAGTATTAAGTGATAGAATACATTATCGAGGTGAGTTGTATTATGAAGAAGTTTTTAGTTATATTTGTACTATGCTTACTATGTGTTGGATGCGGTGAGAAAAAGACTGTTGTTGTAAATATTTATGATAACAAAGATGAAGTAAAAGATGAGATAGTGGAGTCTAAAGATAAAACTGAAGAAAAAGAATCTCAAACAAATAATAGTGAAAATAAAGTAAATACTAATACTACAACTAATACAAATTCAACAACTAATAATAATACAAATTCAAATATTAATGATACAAATACTAACAAAGATACTATAGATAGTGAGACTGATACAAATAAGACAGGTATAGTAGATAAGGTAAAGGATAAGTATAACAGTGCGAAAGACTGGTACAACGAGAATAAAGATGAATTAAAAGAAGCTAATAAAGAAGTTATAGAAAGTGATAAAGAGACACTAAGTAACTTATTTGATAAAGCAAAAGAGAAGTATAACAGTGCGAAAGACTGGTATAACGAGAATAAAGACGAGTTAAAAGAAACAAATAAAGAGATTTTAGAAAACGATAAAAACACATTAAAAGAATTATTTGGTAAAAATTAACGTATAAAAAAATTATTCCTTCCCATATTATTAAGGGAGGGAATTTTTATGAAAAAAATATTATCAATACTTACTCTTGCTTTAGTAATGACAGGATGTTCTTTAGGAAATATGGATAATACTCCAACTAAAAAAGTTGAAAATTATTTAAATGAGTATCAAACGTTAAATTCAAATGTACTTTCAAAACTTGATTCAATAGTAAATCAAGAAGAGTTATTTGATGATGACCAAAGGACTACTTACAAAGATATCTTAAAGAAACATTATCAAGATTTAACTTATACTATAAAAGAAGAGACAGTAAATGGTGATAAAGCAACAGTAGAAACTGAAATCGAAGTTACTGATTACACTAAAGCACTTAAACAAGCAGATGAGTATAGGACAACCAATGAATCTGAGTTTATGGATGATAATAATGTTTTTGATGAATCAAAATTTAATGACTATAAATTAGATTTATTAAAAGGAAGTAAGGATAGAGTAAAATACACGATTTATTTTTCGCTTACTAAAGAAGATGATGAGTGGAAACTCGATGACTTGACAGAGTCAGAACAAGAAAAATTACTAGGAATATATGAGTACTAGTATTTTTTTTTGTTTCATTGTATAATTATAATGGTGAATGATATGGACAGAAAGACATTTAAAACTTTAGATGAACAAATAGAGATATTAAAATCAAAGGGTCTTGTAATAAATGATATAGAAAAGGCTAAAAATATATTATTAAGAGAAAACTACTTTTTTATAAGTGGATATAGACATTTATTTATGAAATCTAGGAAAGAACAACAGTTTATACCAGGCACCACTTTTGAAGAGTTGTATGCTATGTTTGTATTCGATAGAAGAGTAAGAAATATATTCTTTAAGAATTTATTAATTATTGAAAATAATATCAAATCTTTAATAAGTTATCAATTATCTAAAAAATATGGTTATAAAGAGAAAGATTACTTAAATCCTAAGAACTTTTCTAAAGACCCAATTAAAATTAGACAAGTTCACGATATATTAAATAAAGTAAAAAGACAGATAAGGAATAATGTTAAGCAACACTCCGCAACGATGCACTATGTAACTAACTATGGATATATTCCACTTTGGATATTAGTTAAAGTATTATCGTTTGGAATAGTATCTGAACTATATGATATACTTGATGATTCAGACCAAATAGAAATAGCAAAAACTTACAACTTAGATGTAGAAAGTTTAGTAATTTATTTATCAATACTATCTAATTATAGAAATCTATGCGCACACGAAGATATACTTTATGACCATAGAACTCAGAAATTTATACCAGATACTAGATTTCACTATGAACTCAATATAGATATGACTGATGGGGAATATAACTATGGTAAAAATGATTTGTTCGCAGTAGTTATAATAATGAGGCAATTATTAACTGATTCTGAGTTTAGAGATTTTGTAAACGAAGTTGGATATGAGATTGATATATTGGAAGGTAAGACTAATATACTTCCAATAAATAATTTCTTAAATCAAATAGGTTTTCCAGATAATTGGAGAGATATAGTAAATATAGATTAGGAAATAACAAAAAATTATTTCTTTTTCTTTATAAAAAATATTACATATTATTACTTGATAGGTTATAATATGTGCGGTAAATATTCATAAACTTTTTAGAAGAAATAGAGTTTTTGGATATAGATACTAGACATTATGGAGAGGGGTAATATGAACGGATTTGGGAGCATGTTAAAAGATTATTTGGAATACTATAAGATTTCGCAAACTGATTTTGCTGATAGACTTGGTATTTCAAATAAACATATGAATGAAATATTAAATGAAAATACAAATATATCTGAAAGTGTTATGCTTGCTATAAGCTTAATAACTGATATAGATATAAATTTAATATTTTATGTTGAAAATAAAAAAAGAATTTATGAATATCTAAAGAGCAATTTTAAAACTAATAAAGAAATTATAGACTTTTTAAATAGTTACTATTTAAGTGAAATGTACAAAAAAAATTGGATTGTATTAAAAGATAAGGAATCTGTAACTCAAAATACAATGGATTTATTAGACTATTTGAAGGTTAAAGATTTTAATTTATTAGATAAATATTTAAACAAGAGAATATTGTTTAAAAAGCAAGATAGTGCGAATATGATAAAGATATATCTATGGATAAGACATTGTGATGAAATTATAGAAAAACAAGAAGTCAATGATTATAACAGTTCTAATTTAAATAAATTGTTAGACGAATTAAAAATAATTAGAAATAAAAAATATAATGAAACTGAATTAATAAAATTATTCAATAAATATGGGATATATCTTTCTATAGAAAATGCTTTAAGTGGCACCAAACTAAGAGGATGCATGATGGTTAAAGGAAAAAATCCAGCAATATATATGGCAAAATATTTAAAAGAAAAAGCTAGTTTCTTCTTCGCACTATATCATGAAATAGGTCATATAAAAAGGGATTACAATAAAGCTAAAAATAAGATTATCGTAGATGATATATCAAGTGAGAATGAGGCTGATGAATTTTCACTAAACCAAATGATTGATGGATATATATGGCAAGAAATCTTAAATAACTTTGATAAGAAAGAGGATATTTGTTTATCACATAATATTCCACTATCATTTTTATATTCGAGACTTGCTTATGAAGGATATATAAAATATTCAAGTAAGGAATATAATGCTCATAGAGAAAAAATTAATTAAAAATAGATACGTTCAAGTATCTTTTTTAATGTGCTATAATAGGTATGAGGTATTATATGGATAAGAGTATAAATAAGTTAAAAAAGTTATTGTTAAAAAATATGGATAAAAGAGTTTTAGTGTTAAGTACAATAGGTATTGGACTTAATGAAATTCAAAATAAAATAAATATGGGAAAATTATATGATAAAGTACTAGATGATTTATTAATAGAAAAATTTGGATATATAGATATACATTATATACCAGATGTTGAACAAGAAAAAATAGAACAAGCTATTAAAGTAGAAAAAGGAGTTCCACTTTTTAGTAATAAAATAATAGACTGTGACCTTATAATTTTCTTGTATGTTAATCCTGAAATGTTAAAGGTATTGTGTTCAAAAAATGATTCTTCTTATAGTTCTAGTATTAATTTACAAAATAGATTTATAAAGGTATTAAAAAATAAACATTACATAAAAATTAATTTATATAATGGTAATTTAAATAATATTGGAAGAAATGTGTATATATGTGATACTGATGATTATGGACTTATAGATAAAAAGAAATTGGATAATGATGATTTTAACTTTAGATTTCCATATATTAAAAGAGTGGATGATATAGAAACTTTAAAAAGAAAACAAGGTTTTTTATTAATAATTAATGAGAGATATTTAAAAGAAGATAATTATATAGATATAGATAAAAAATATAGACACTTATTTAATCATTTTAATCTTGTATATATTGTTACTAGTGATTTAAATAAAATAAATAAATTTCATATAAAATATACTAATATGTACTTTATAGATGATAATTATTTTGACATTGATGAGTTAATATATTTATATTATGATTATATATTAAGTAGAAAAAGTGTAGAATTCTCAAAGAAGAAACTTGAATTTTTAAAAGAAATGAATAAATATTTTAAAAACAAAAGCAAAATTAAAACTGAAAAATTGTGTAGTGCATTTTCTATATCTAAAAGGAATGCGGAAAGATATATGAACGATTATAATTGTGTATATAAAAATATAGGCTATGATTATAATAAAGATGAGTGGTATATCATACATTAATGCAAGTATAAAAATCTCTATTTAACATTTAAAAATAACGATAATTTTGATATTTAAATTGTCGTTTTAAAATACAAGAAAAATTATATGATATAATGATATTGAAATTGATTAAAGGAGGTATTTTAATTATATGAATATTGCAAAATGTTCTAAGGCTGTTAAGAAGATAGTCGATTCTAAAGATAACATAATAGAACAATTAAAAGAACTTAAAAAATATTCTAATAGGAAGGGAGTAAGAAGATATATAGATGAACTAATATGTTGTAATCAAGTTCGCTATTATGATTATGATTCTAAGTACATTCTATATTGTATAGTTAAGTACTATTATGGTTTAGATGCTAAAAGGATAGTAGAACCACTACCTAGATTATCAGAAATTACTTCAAATGAATATGATTTTGAAGTTGTACGCAATCTTTTAAATTCTAAAGATAATATTATTGAACAGTGTAGAGTATTAAAAGAACATAAAGATTCAAAAGATGTTCAAGAATATATTGAAACTGTAATTGACTATTATTGTTATGATTCATCTATTGGGGGAATTCCAACTGAATATCAACTATACTGTATTGATAAATACTATTACGGATTAAAAGTTCCTAAGGTTCCTTTGCCACCTCTTAGACTCTATGCTTATGTTAAGGATAAACCTCAAAATGAGAAACCCGAAGAAAGTGATATCTGTGGAACTTCAATAACTGATTTAAAAGTAGGAGATAATATAGAAGTGTTAAGTGGTGCTTTTAAAGGCTTATTTGGTGATATACTTAAAATAGATGGGAATATAATTACTGTTAATTTAGACATATTCGGAGAAGAGACTCGTGTAGAGTTAAATGAAACGGATAAGGTTATGAAACATGAATGAAAATATTTCAGTTATTAGTAGTAGGAATCCTAAAGAGAGGATTCCTCTGCTATTAAACATTTTATACGAATATGGAATTAACGAGAAAAAAAGTATTTATGTTCAATCTTTTGATGTTAACTCATCATATTACATTAACCACTTAATATCTTTAATATCTAAAATAGATTTTAAACTAGTAGATAGTTATATGTTTCCAGTTGGGATAAAAAGTAATAAATTGAAAAGTGAAAAGATAGATACTAAAAAGTTTGTATCTGCAATAGAAGAAATAAGAAATTCTGATATTGTTATTAGTAGTTCTAAGATATTTAATCAAGAACTTTGGTTAGATTATGTATTTGATATTGATTCTATTAAACCTTATCAAGTTATTATAATTGATAACTTTAATGAATTTGTTTTAAAGACAGAGGAATATATAAGTACTGTAAGAAAAAGAATAAATGAGTATAGTAAAAAATATAATGCGGAGATAATTTTATTTATAAATGATAGTGATATACCAAATTATAATACACATTTTAAAATATCAAATAT
Source organism: uncultured Bacilli bacterium (assembly GCA_947629285.1). GTDB lineage: Bacteria > Bacillota_I > Bacilli_A > RF39 > UBA660 > UMGS1613. The sequence continues at coordinate 2,148 of CANRDA010000003.1, read as the reverse complement.
AAATAAACCATTTAAATTTGAATACGATAAAAGTAATCATATTATTACAAATATTGAGGAGGATTAGTATGGAGAGAATTGAATTTAAAGTATTTACTAATATGGATAGTATTGTTGATTTTAAAGAGTTAATTGAATATGCGAAAGAGTTAGGACAAAAAGCAATTGCTATTACAGATTATAACAGTGTAGAAAGTTTTCCAAAGATATATAAGTATATGAAAAAATATAACGACTTTAAAGTTATTTACGGCTCTATTGTAGACATAGTACAAAATGATGTTTCAATACCAATAACTGTTATTGTAAGAAATAAAATTGGTTTAAAAAACTTATATAAGATAATAAGTAAAATAAAAATAGATAAAGTTATAACTAAAAAGGATTTAGTAGATTTAAGTGATGGATTACTTTATGGATTAGATACTGTTTATATGAGTGCTATTTATGATAACTTAACTGACGAACAGATAAAAGATGATATGATGTGGTACGACTTTATAGAGATTAAACCAAAAACAATTTGTAATACAACTTATGAGTATTTAAAAAGAGTTACAGATATTGCTAAAGATATAAGAAAAATAGTTATCGCAACTGGTGATGTTCACTATGTAAAAAAGGAAGAAAAGGATGATTATAACTTACTATATCCTAGTGAAAATAATAAGTTTGATAGATACTTAAAATCTACTAAAGAAATTAAAAATGAACTTAGTTTTCTAAACAGTGATGTATTAGAAGATGTAGTTATAAATAATCCAAACAAACTTGCTAGTTTAACTCTTGATATAGAAATAATGAGTGATAAACTTTATTTACCAAAGATAGAAAACAGTAAAGAATTATTTATAAATATGGTCTATGATAAGGCATACATGTTATATGGCAATCCATTACCTGATATAGTAAAATCAAGAATAGAAGAAGAGTTATATGGAAAAGATAATAAATCTGGAATAATAAATAATGAATATGTAACTATTTATTTAGTATATAAGAAGCTTGTAGAGCATTCAGAAAGTTTAGGATATAGAGTATGTCCAAGAGGAGGGGTTGCCTCATCATTTCTAGCTTATCTAATAGGTATAACAGATATAAATCCACTTATTAATCACTATCGTTGTAGTAAGTGTAAAAAGAGTATTTTTACTAGTGATAGTTGCTCTTGTATAGATATGCCTGATAAAAAATGTGAAGAATGTAATATTGATATGATAAAGGATGGATTTAATATTCCTTATGATATGTTCTTAGGATACGATGTAAATAAAGTTCCTGATATAGATATGAATTTCTCACCTGAAGTAAAAAAGAAAGTATATAATTATTTAATGGATACGTTTGGGAATGATTCTATTGTTAAATCAGGTGTAATCTCATCAAGTAAAAAGGTTACAGGACAACACCCAGGTGGTATATTTATAATTCCAGATGATATGGATATTTATGACTTTACTCCAGTTGCGTACCCATGCGATAAAAAAACCGATAATTTTAAAATTACTCATTTTGATTACCACAATATTAAAAATATATTTAAGTTTGATATATTAGAGTGTGACATGTTAACTAAAATAAAAAAACTAGAAGAGGAAACTAAAGTAAAGTTTTCTGACGTGCCACTAGATGATGAAAAGACAATAAAATTATTTAATAAAGGGGAGGTAGAAGGAATATTTGATTTTGATAGTGATATTGCGAGAAAACTAATTAGTATAATAAAACCTAAAACATTTGAAGACATAATTAAAGTATCCGCACTATCTCATTTAGATATCGATATGAATAAAGAGACTTTAATAACTAAAGATTATATAATGACAAGGGATGATATTTTAAGTTATTTAATTAAACATAATATTGAGGCTAAAAAAGCCTATGAAATAATGGACTTTATAGTAAAGGGGAAAACTGATAGATTAGATTTATTTAAAGATGAACTATCTAAAATAGATAATGATTTTGCTAAAATATTATCTAATATTAAGTATATCCCATATAAATCACATATAGTATCATACGTAATATTCGGATATAAACTTGCTTGGTATAAAATACATTTTAAAGAAGGATAGTGTGAAAAGTTTTATGGAAAACAAGTCATACTAAGTGAAAATGATATTAAAATGAGAATTTTAATATAAA
>CANRDA010000002.1 GCA_947629285.1 uncultured Bacilli bacterium | reverse complement strand
TCTCAATCAGGTCCTTTTATACAAACCTTTTATTTTGAAGGTTCTGGTCTTATGATTGGTTTCTTACATAAAGACAAAACTTCAGAATCAATGTCTAAATCTTTAGATTTTATTGAAGATAAACTTGGTCATGATTTATATAGAGAACTTTTCTGTTTAATTCTTACTGACAGAGGGGTTGAGTTTGAAAAGGTTAATCTATTTGAATTCAATCAACAAACTGGTGAATTTAGAACAAATATTTTTTATTGTGATGCCTATCAATCTTCTCAAAAACCTCATGTTGAAAATACTCATAATTATATTAGAGATATTATACCTAATGAGATTAATATATCAAATATTACTCAAGAAGACCTAGATTTAATGTTTTCACATATCAATTCTACTCCTAGAAAATCTTTAAAGGATAAAACTCCTTATGAAGTATTTTGCTTTATTATGAGTACTCCTGAAAATAAAGATAGAGGTAAAGAAATCTTAAACTTATTAAATATTAATGAAATTAAAAGAGATGAGGTCACCCTAAAACCTTATCTCATAAAGCATAATAAGAAAAATTAGTTCTTATTGTGTATTTTAGAAACACCCATATTTTACAAATTTATCCTAATACTTAGCAAAAGGAATTTAGTCTTACATTTTTAAAAATTCTATAGCCTTTTGTCTTTTCGTCGTGGCAAAATTTCTAAATACATTTAGTATTTTATCATATTTTTTATTTTTTTTCAATTTTCAATTCATGCAAAAACCTCTTTAAAATAGAGGTTTCTCTTACATTCCTTTTACATTTTTTGAAACTGGAATTTACTTTTTCATTTCACGAAAATATTTTTTTTAAATACTATCTTTTTAATAGCAAGCATATATTACGACTTAAGAGCAAATTTTTGAATGTTGCGTCAAATATAATAAAAAGACAGTTTATTCTGTCTTTATAGCCTTTTTAAGTATCTCAATCATATCTATTAAATAATATATAAAGTGTTTATCTAGTCCTACTATATCTAAAGTTATTGTTAACACATCATCTTTCATTGAAAATCTAAACTTACGTGTAAGCGAGATTACATCTAAGAATAGTAGTTCTCCATCTATTTTCTTAGTCAATTCTTTTGATAGAGTTATTGATATAAAGTTCTTAGTTTGATTAACTTTCTTGATTGATAAATCTTGAACTTCTTTTTCAAATAATTCTTCATACATATAAATGATTATATTTTCATCAAGTACACCAAATCTATCTTCAAGTTCTTTCTTAGTATTTTCTAATGTTTCAATAGAATCAATCTTATTAATCTTTTGATGTATTTCTATCTTTAAGTCTTCTTCAGTAGCATACTTATCATCTATAGTAGTTTCAACTTCTATTAATGGTTGTGTATCTGTATTATCCTTTTCTTTACTAATTCCTTTTAATTTATTTACTTCATCATTTAACATATCAAGAAATAACTCAACACCAACGCTATCTATAAATCCTGATTGTTCAGCCCCTAATATATCTCCTGCACCCCTAATAGATAAATCTCTCATAGCTATAGAAAAACCACTACCAAGTTCTGTAAACTCTTTAATAACACTTAGTCTTTTCTTAGCAACATCAGATAATACTTTACCTTTATTATACATTAAATATGCATAAGCAATTTTATTACTTCTACCTACCCTACCTCTTATTTGATATAGTTGAGATAGTCCATATCTATCTGCATCTATTATAATTAAAGTATTAACATTAGGTATATCTATACCTGTTTCTATAATTGTAGTGCATAAAAGTACATCGTATTCTTTATTCATAAATTTATACATTACATCTTCTAGTTCATCTTTTTGCATTTTACCATGACCACATATAATACGCGCCTCTGGAACTAAATACTTTATTGTATTCATCTTTTCTTCCATAGTTGCTATATCATTATATAGAATAAATACTTGACCATTGCGTGCGAGTTCTTTATATATAGCATCTTTTATTACATTTTGATTTTCTTCTAATACATAAGTTTGAACAGGATATCTATTTGTTGGAGGTGTTTCTATAAGTGATAGACTTCTAACCCCAGCAAGAGACATTTGGAGTGTCCTTGGAATAGGTGTTGCACTAAGCGTTAGAACATCTATATTGTTTTTATATGATTTAATCTTCTCTTTATGTTTAACACCAAATCTTTGTTCCTCATCTATTACAAGTAGTCCTAGTCTTTTACACTCTATATCATCAGATAATATTCTATGTGTACCTATTAGTAAATCTACTTTACCTTCTTTTAAGTCATTTATTATTTCATTTTGTTTTTTTACTGGAACAAATCTATTTAATAGTTCTATTCTAACTGGAAATTCTTTAAATCTTTCTTGAGCATTATTGAAGTGTTGCTTAGAAAGTATTGTTGTTGGACATAAAAGCATTACTTGTTTATTAGCCATTATTGCTTTAAATATCGCACGGAATGCGACTTCTGTTTTACCATATCCTACATCGCCACAAAGTAGTCTATCCATAGGAACTCTTCTTTCCATATCTTTTTTTATCTCTTCTGTTACTTTTAATTGGTCTTTAGTTTCTTCATATGGAAATTCTTTTTCAAATTCTATTTGCTCTGTTGTATCTGGTGGGAATGCATATCCAATAGCCATTTCTCTTTCTGAATATAGTTTAAGTAAATCTCCTGCTATACTTTCAATTTTATTTTTTATACGTAATCTAGTTTTTGCCCACTCTGTCCCACCTAATTTATTTATTTTAGGTTCTGCTCCTTCATTAGATGAGTATTTACTTATTAATTCTAGTTTTTCTACTGGTATATATAATTTATCTGAATCTTTATATTCAATAGTAATATAGTCTTTTTTAAGTCCATTTTTAGTAAGTGTTTTAATACCTCTATAAATACCTATACCATGAGCAAAGTGTACTACATAATCTCCTATATTAAGTTTATTTATATCTCTAATTTTAGAACCCATTTTAAAATTAGATTTATATGCTATACCACTTTCTTTTTTATTGAATAGTTCTTTTTCTGATACTACTACAAAATTACCTATTATATATCCATTATTTATTTTTTTAACTACTAAATTTATTTTATTTTCTATTATGTTATCTATACTTGTTATTATAACATTTTTATTATTTAATTCTTCTTCTATTTTATTTACTTTATATCTATCAGAAAGACATATTATAACTGTCTTTTTATCTTTTATATACTGATTTAATCTTTTACTAATAGATTCCATACTACCAGTAAAATTATCTAGTTCAAAAGACTCATAATTTATACTATTTAATTTAGTTTTATTATCAAATGGTACTAAATCTATAGTGTCATAATTATATGTATTTTCAAGTTCAAACATAAACTTAGTATTTTTATTTAAGTCATTTGTCTTTTTATAGTCCTCTATTTCTTCTAATAAAAGTTTATAACTTGTATTAATACTTGATTTATCGTCAAATACAAGTATTGGATTATCTAAGTAATCTAATATTTTAGAAGGTTTTATATATTTTATAATCTCTCTTTGTTTTAATTCTTCATCTAACTCCTCATCTACTATAAATTCTGTTGTAGGAGTAATAATAACTTCTTCAAGGGAATCTTTAGATATTTGTGTATCTACATCAAATACACTAATTCTATCTATTACATCACCCCAAAACTCTATTCTAATTGGATTAGAATAGTTTATTGGAAATACATCTATAATAAATCCTCTTACTGCAATCTCACCTGTTTTATTTACTATAGATTCTCTTTTATAACCTATTTTATATAATTTACTAACTAACTCATTTATCTTTATCTCACTATTTTTATTAAGTTTACAAAAAGAGTTTTTATAGTCTTTAGGATTAGGAAGGAATCTTAAAAATCCCATTAGGTTTGTTATAACTATTTCTTTTTCATCTAATATTTTATTTAAAGTATCTAGTCTTGTAAACTTAAATTCAGGACTTATTGCGAGTGCTTCACTAGTTAAAAAGTCATCCATCGGAAAAAAAGATACTTTATCTGTATAATTAAGTAGTATCTGATATAATCTATTTGCTTCATATATTGATGATGTTACACATATTATACTTCTATTTTCTTTTCTAAACTTTTTATATAGAAATAGTCCTTTTAGTTCAGGAGTGAGTCCTGATATGGAATTTCCATCAAGGTTAGTTAATATGTTGTTTAAAAAGTTCATTGTATTCCCTCCACGACTAAAATGATACTTAAGTATCATTTGTTATATTTGTTCATTACATTATCAAATGGTAGTTTTAAAAAGTCTATTATTATATTTGGCATTTCATCTATTATTGGATTAATTAAATCTAGCTCTTCTTTACTAAATTTGCCAAGTACATAATCTTTTGTATCTTTGTTTTTATCATTTGATATACCTACTTTTATTCTTTTATATTCATTTGTAGATAAATTTAATTCTATATTTTTAAGTCCATTGTGTCCTCCACTAGAACCTTTATATCTTAAACGGTATTTGCCTATAGGAGTATCTAAGTCATCACATATTATTAATATATCTTTAGTATCTATCTTAAAGAAGTTTACAAAGTCCCTTATAACTTCTCCAGATAAATTCATATATTTTTGAGGTTTTAATAGAATTATTTTTTCATTATTATAGTTAAACTGTGTGTATAACCCATTAAATTTATTTGAATCTAATAAAACATTAAAATATTTGGATATACTATCAATACACATAAATCCTATATTGTGTCTAGTTTTATCGTATTCAAGTCCGGGGTTTCCTAAACCTACTATAAGTTTCATAAATCACATCCTTATTTTAACATGCTATTTTTATATTCTTCGATTGAAGAAACAGGCATAGGTTGTTTTGTTTCTTCGTTATATATATTTATATATCTTACAAGATTTCCATTATTAATTCCAAACATTGCAATTTCTCCATTATACATAATTACTGTTGATGAAAACTCTACATTAGGATAATATTTTTTTGCCTGATTATATAATGAAGTATATCCTATGATATCTTGGAGTGATAAGTTTAATCCTGCATCTCTTATACATTCACTGTTCTTTATTTCATCATCTAAATAATCTACAACGGTCGTTTTTCTCTCTTCTTTAGATATTAATGGATGTGTGTGGCATATACTCATAAAATCACACCCAACAGTACTTAGGGATGAAACTATTTTATTTAATTTTTCATTGTCATATTCTATGCTTCTATTATTAACATTTTCTTTCTTGCTTATATCAAATATATACTCTATTAAAACTGCATTTTCTAAAGAGTTTGTTTTTATTTTTCTACCTACAAGTAAATAACCATATTCTAAAGCAGTCTCAGGATTATTTATTATTGGTAATATCTTTCTATATTCATCAATTACTTCTGGAGATAAAATTACATTTTCAGTACAATCATCAAGTAACATAGGAGAAATTGGCGCATCAGTTATATCTTTTCCAACTAAAGAATCGCTGTTTTTATCTAAGATTTTTTGTGTTTCTTCTAATATACTTGAATACCTATTATCTTTAAATATTGTACTTGTATTTATATCTTCTAACTTTTTCGCAGTTTCCATCAATTATCACTTCTTTTCTAAATTGTGGTACAAATCATATACTTCACTTTTTTTCATACCACGTTCTTTAGCAACTATTTTAATTGCATCCATTGTACTTTTTCCATCGTTAATATATAGATTGATGTGTTCTTGTATAGTTAAATTTTTATATTCATACGAGTCTTTATTTCCCTCTATTACTATTACAAGTTCTCCTTTGTATTCATTATTTTGCTTTATTAATTTTTCTATGGTTCCTCTATATATTTCTTCATATTTTTTAGATATTTCCCGGGAAATAGAAATTTTACGATTATTTCCCAAAATATTTCCCAAGTCTATTAGTGTTTTATTTATACGGTGAGGTGCCTCATATAGAATGAGTGTTGCATCTATATTTTTTAATGATTCTAACTCTTTTCTTCTCGCACTATCCTGTGGTTTTAAAAAACCATAATAGTAAAACGGCATAGGACTTATTCCAGATGAAGTTAGTGCGGGAATAAGTGCGGTTGGTCCTGGTAGACTTACTACATTATAACCTTTTTCTATTGCAAAACTTGCAAGATTATAACCTGGGTCACTTATTATAGGAGTTCCCCTATCACTTACAAGTCCAACATTTAATCCAGATTCTAAATATTCTAACAATTTTTGTTTATTTTTTGTCTCATTATATTCATGTGAAGATATTAATTTTTTACTTATATCATAATATTTTAATAATTGCCCTGTCACTCTTGTATCCTCACAAAAAATTACATCTACCATTTTTAATGTATTTATTGCCCTAATAGTTATATCTTCCATATTTCCTATGGGTGTCGGTATTAAATAAAGTGTTGGAGTATTGTCATAACTTTTTTGAGACATAGTATCACCTCTCATTCATTTTTTTAAATTTATTTAAACATTTTTATATTTTATTCAAAATATTTTTTAACCTCATCTGTATACTCACCATTATCTAAATGAGTATAAATTGGTGGGAGTACCTTAAGTCCTGGATTCCCATTTTTAGAGCCTTCAATAAGCATTATATTTGAATCCATATTCCTTTTAGGATATATAAATTGTACTCTTTTTGGCTCTATATTATTTTTTTTCATTTCTTCTACTACTTCAAGAAATCTCTCTGGCCTATGTACAATAGCAATCACACCATTATTCTTAAGTAACTTCTTTGCTATCATAAATAGTTCACTTAAGTTTAATTTTACTTCGTGTCTTGCAATAGTTTTATAATCACTTTTATTTAAATTTGAAGATTCCCTATATTTAAAAAATGGTGGATTACAAGTAATTACATCGAATGTATCAGTTTCGCATTTTTTATAATAATCTTTAATATCATCATTTATAATAGTTATTTTATCTTCTTTATTATTTATTTTTATTGATTCTTTTGCAAGTTCATAAACACTTTTTTGTATTTCAACACCTATTATATGAGCATTAGTTTTAGTAGATAGGATTAAAGGTATTGGAGCATTCCCACATCCAATATCAAGTATTTTACCTATCTTTTTATTAATGGTTACAAAGTTAGGAAGTAATACTGAGTCAAGTGAAAAGTTAAACATATCACTATCTTGAATTATTTTTAAATCTTTATATCCAAGTAAATAATTAGTTACTCTCATCTATACCTACTTCTACTACTTGACCTTCAGGTAGTTCTACTTTATATTTTTGTTTTAAAATATCTACACTTATTACTTTACCTTCTCCATCCTTAGTTTCAACTTTTTTACCTATTTTTGGTAATCTTTTAGCACACTCTTTATAACACTCATCTTCATATTTTAAACAGCAAAGTAATCTTCCACAAACACCATTTATTTTATTAGGATTTAGTGCGATATTTTGATTCTTTGCCATATTTATAGATACTGAATCAAAGTCACATAAGAATTTAGAACAACACAACTCTCTACCACAACAGCCATACCCTCCTACTTCTTTTGCCTTATCTCTTACACCTACCTGCCTTAATTCAATTCTAGTTTTATATATATTAGCTAAATCTTTTGCAAGTTTTCTAAAGTCCACCCTAGAATCAGCTAGAAATGTAAATAATAATTGACCTCTATCAAATGTATAGTTAGCATCTAATACATACATGTTTAAACAATACTTTTCTACAAGTTCTTTGCACTTCCCCAAAGCTTTTTTAGCATCTTCAACATTTTTTAAATGCTTTTCATAATCTTTTTTAGAAGAAATGCGAACAACTTCACAAAGTGAAGCATTTAATTTAGATGGATCTATTTCAAAATTTGGCATCTCAACTGTTCCAAACTGCAAACCTCTTTCTGTTTTTACTATTACATTTATTCCTTTTTTTATTTTTAAGCCATTAGGTGAAAAATAATATACTTTACTATTTTTCTTAAATGACACACCTACTACTTCAAGCATTTTTTTCACATCCTTCTAGTTCAATTACTAATTTATCCATAAGTAAATTGTTATTGACATTAAACTTAATTAATTCTCTTAAATTCATTATAACATTTATTTTTTGTGTTAGTGCGTCTAAATTAGTATTTTCTAATTTTTCTAGCAAATCCATATAATCATTAAATATTTCTACTCTCTTTCCTAGTTTTAAATTAAGTAAATCTTTATAAAATAATAACATTATAGTAAAAGCATTATATAATTCATTTTTTTCTTTTATATAATCATGCCATAACTTATTCATATAAATAATTGTATTTAAATGATTATCTTCATAGTATTTTATAAATTCTATTACTTTATCTAATTTAATTTTATTATTATCATCATTTATATAATTTTCTATATCTAATTTATTGTTACAAATATAGTGTGCAATCTTCTCTAAAGTAGTTAGATTCGTTAAATCTACTTTGTTTTTTAATGATAAAACTTGACAACGAGATACTATTGTACTTAACATTTGATATATATTTTCAGTTATTAATATTGCTATTATACCCTCTTCAGGCTCTTCTAAAAATTTAAGTAATGAGTTTGAAGAAGATACATTTAACTTCTCGGCCTGATTAATTATATATACTTTTTTATTTCCTATTACAGACTTTTTAGAAAATTCATCTTGTAAATCTTCTAGTTGTGTTTTTTTTATCCATTGTCCATCTGGGTCAATTATCTTAAGTTCTATAAACTCATTTTTATCTATAGCAATACACTGAGTACAATCTTTACAATTTTTATTATTGCTATAATGATTGGGGCAAAGTAAATATTTTGAGAACGCTACTGCAAGATCTAATGCATTTGGATAACCGTTAGTTTCAATTAAATAAGCATGACTTAATTTATCATTTTTTACTGAATTAATTAAAGTCTTATATGCAATATTTTGTTCTAAACTAAAATCATCTAACATACTTTACCTCCTAAACATATTTATTATATCATAAAAACAGGCGTTTTTTAAGACAAAAAAAATAGTATAACTACTATTTTCTTGACAATTTATATTGTTTTAATGCACCTTTTCTTTTTCCGTCAAAATAAACCATAAATATTGTAGATATATAAAGAATTAAAATTAATATAAGAGAAACTAAATCTTTTATAGTATCTTCAATTTTCATAGGTTCTGCTAAAACTGCAAATGCACCAATTACTATAAACATTAGAAAAAATATGAAAGTTGATACGCATAAACATTTGTTAGTTCTATTTCCATATTCAGTTTCTTTGCTATATCTTTGTTAGAAAGCTCGCTCATATCCTACCTCCTACTATAAGTAAGATACAACTAAAAATTTAAAAAGTTAATCAACCTTTTAAATTTTTAATAGATTAAAACCATTATAAATATAAAAGATAAAAGAGCTGGTACTCCTAATAGTGAAATAACACCAATAGTAATTACATTAATAGGTATTGTAAGACCAACAGGTTGTACTAATAAATTATACGCATATAGCAAAAAAGAACTAATAACTATTCGTTTAATTATTTTAAATATAAGTTTTAACATATTGTCCACCTAATCAATCTTATGTTTAAAATAACTATTTATGAATCTTTATTAGTTGATATATCCATTCTATTTTCTAAAGCCATTTCTAATGTTAAAGAGTCTACATAATCTATTTCTGCTCCTATTGGAATACCATAAGCAATTTTAGATATTTTAACATCTAATCCCTCTAATATTTTTGATATGTAAAGAGAGGTAGTCTCACCTTCTACACTAGGCTTAAGTGCTAATATAATCTCTTTAATATCATCTGTTTTTACTCTATCTATTATACTTGAAATATTTATATCTTCTGGATTTATTCCATCTATTGGAGATATTAGACCATCTAGTACATGGTAATACCCATCAAATATATTTAATTTTTCAAATAATATAACGTTTTTGGGCTCTTCTACTACACATAAAATTTGTTTATTTCTACTTTTATCTTTACAAATCTCACATAATTCATCCTCACTTAAGTTATTACACCTAACACATCTTCTTATTTTTGTTTTCGAATCTTTAAGTGAAGATGAAAATAAGTCTATTATTTCACTATCTATATCTAAAACTGATAGAGCAAGTCTTTCAGCTGTTTTTTCGCCTATTCCAGGTAGACGCTTGAAACACTCTATTAGATTTAGAATTGTGCTTGGATATTTCATTAGAATAAACCTGGCATTCCTTTAGTATAGGCACCCATCTTAGATTCAGTTTCTTTATCTACTTGCCTCATGGCATCGTTTATAGCAACCATAATCATATCTTGTAAAAGTTCTACATCATCTGCTTCTACCTTTTCTATATCAATCTTGATATCTAAAAGTTCTTTTTTACCATTCATTTTTACTGTTACTATTGAAGATTTACCAGTAAATTCTGTTTCATTAATCTTCTCCTGTGTCTCTAACATATCTTTTTGTAATTTTTGTGCTTGTTTAAGCATTGCTTGCATATTCATATTTAATCCCTCTTTCTAATTATATACAATTACATCATCAAAAATATCCTCTATTTCATTTGTAGTTTTATTTTTTTCTTTATTCTCTTTTTTTATTTCATATATTTCATCTAGTGAATTACTTTCTTCTTTATACTCGTACACATTATTTTTAGATTTCATGTTTTTATTGAATTCTACTTTTATAGGTTCCCATTCTTCAGAACTTACAGCAATAGGTTTATATTCATCATTAAATACTTTTTTTAAAGCTTTTTCTATTTCTATAAGTGAAAGGTTAAAACATTCTTCTAGGTTTTTAATATTATAAACAAATATTAAATTTTTATCGCCTTTTGCCTTTAACTCACCATCTAATATTAGTGAGACAACACTGCTGTAATCAGGGTCCATGAGTAATTCTTTTATTCTATCTAAGTCGTTTTTAAATGTAACTAATTCTTTTTTATCAAATTTAGATAGTGTATTAGTAATTCTTAATTTTTTTAACTCTTCTATTTTATTTTTTACTTCATCATTTGTTTCTTTCGTTTCTATTTTTGTTTCAGTTTTTATTTTTTTCTTTTCATCAAGTATTGGTGTTTCTATCTTCATATTTTCAATCTTTTGAACATTTTTAGTTTCTAATATTTTGATTATAGAAAGTTCAAATATTAATCTTATATTATTTGTATTTTTACTAGATTTTAATGCATCTAAAAGTATATCAATAGACGTGTACATTTGTTCTTCTTTTATGTTTTTACACATATTATCGTACATTTTTTTTTCTTCTTCATTTTCAAAATAATTAGAACTATTAAAGTATATAAGTGAATTTTTTAAAAATTCTATCATTGCTTCGATTATTTTGGTTAAATTTTTACCCTCTTCATCATACTTTTCTATCAAATTAAATGCTTCACTTAATTCATTATTATATATTTTTTCAAATAGTCCGTATATCTCATTAATAGTTATCGTTCCATATACAGCATTTACATCATTAATAGTTATTTTTTCTAACGTATATGCGGTTAATTGGTCTAATAAACTTACAGAATCTCTCATTCCACCATCAGATAATTTAGCAATTAATTCAATTGCATTATCTTCTATATCAATTTCTTCTTCTTTAGAGATATATTTTAATCTTTGCTTTATATCGTTAATACTTATTTTTTTAAAGTCAAATCTTTGGCATCTTGAAAGTATTGTAGATGGAATTTTATGCGGTTCGGTTGTAGCAAGTATAAATATTATGTGTTTTGGAGGCTCTTCTAGTGTTTTTAAAAGTGCATTAAATGCAGCTGTTGTAAGCATATGAACCTCATCAATTATATATACTTTATATTTCCCAAACGATGGAACCAAACTTACCTTATCTCTTAATTCTCTTATTTCATCTACTCCATTATTTGAGGCAGCATCTATTTCTATTATATCTGTATTTTGTTTATTATTAGTTTGTGTACAGCTCACACATTTATCGCACGGATTAACACCATTTAGAGATTCACAATTAACTATTTTTGCAAGTATTTTAGCAATACTAGTCTTTCCAGTACCCCTAGGTCCTGTAAAAAGATAAGCATGACTTATTTTATTATTTAAAATACTATTTGTAAGTGTTTTTATTATTACTTTTTGTCCTACTACATCTTCAAATGTTTTCGGTCTATATTTTCTATAAAGTGCTTGATACATGTTTCACCTCAAATCATAATATTATTATACACTTTAAAAAGGCAAAAAAAAAGTACTTATCTTCTTTTTTTAAAAAAGGTTTGTACTAAATTTCTACATTCATTCTCACAAATTTGGGAAATAATTTCAATATTTTTTAAATTAGCAGTATATCCATAGTTTTCGTTTTTAACACCGTATACTATTTTTTTTATTCTAGCTTGTTCTATAGCACCAGAACACATCATACATGGTTCCATTGTTACATATAGTATACAATCATCTAATCTCCAATTTTTAATTTTTTTACACGCTTTTGATATAGCAATTATTTCTGCATGTTTAGTAGAATCATTACGTTTTTCTTTTTTGTTATAGGCTTTAGCTATTATTTTATTATTTTTTACTATGATTGCTCCCACTGGTACTTCGTTGTATTTCAACGCTTTATTTGCTTGCTTTATAGCTATTTTCATATAATATTCATTCATAAATTCCTCCAATGTTTCACGTGAAACATATATTTTTTTAGTTTTTTAACTATGTTTCACGTGAAACATAGAGCAAAACAAATTATTTTTAATAAATTTCATTTATATATTACCAATGTTTCACGTGAAACATTGGTGTTTTTATAAATTTCCCGGGAAATAATTTAAATTTTATAAAAAAAGCACACACATTTAGGGATTTTTAAGGCTGCTGTCTTCCAACTCTGACCTGGTTCAAATATAAATGTTGTGCATTAATAATATATTATAAATATTTAAAAATATCAATATTTTAATTATATTTTTACAATGTTTCACGTGAAACATTGATGTTTTTATTCATTTATTTAGGAAATAATTTAATTTTTATAAAAAAGTACGCACATTTGCAATTTTTTTAGCAACTTTTATCTAATTCTAACTCAATTTAAATATAAATACTGTATAAAAAGCATATTCTTTATCATATTTATTATAAATTTTGAATATAACAATCATATTTTCTAATTAATTATTAAATTATTTACATAAATTGTTTTGATTTTTATATATGTTTCACGTGAAACATTGGTATTAAATATTAAATGAATTAAAAATTATTAAAATAAGTTATATTATTTTACTATTATTTTAACTAAAAATTGTGTTTTTTGCTTAATGTTCCACGTGAAACATTAAAAATTATTTATTTTTTACACTATTTTTTTTGTAAATTTTAAATACAATTGTATTTTTAATAAAATAATAATTTAATTATTTATATTAATTTATTTTTTATAGATGTTCCACGTGAAACATAGCACTAACGATTATTTTTTCTAAATTTTATTTATACATTACCAATGTTTCACGTGAAACATTGGTTAAATATTAAATTAATTAAATATTATTAACATAAGTTATATTATTTTGTTATTATTTTAACTAAAAATCGTGTTTTTATTTAATGTTCCACGTGGAACATTAAATATTTTATTAAATAAATATATAATTTTCAAAATAAAACAATGTTTCACGTGAAACATTGTTTACCTATTTTAATTTAAATTATTTCCCGGGAAATAAAGGAATGTTTCACGTGAAACATTCCTATTCTTCATTATTTTGTTCAGCTGTTTCTTCCTTTTCAATACTTTCCTGCTCTTCTTCGTGTTTAATAATTGCTATTGTGCTAACCTTTTGATTATCTTTTAAGTTAATTAATTTAACACCTTGAGCAACACGACCAGTTGAAGAAACTTGAGAAAGAGGTAATCTAATAATCATTCCACTATCAGTAATTAACATTAAATCTTCATCACCGTTTACTATTTTAAATGAAACTATATTACCATTTTTTTCTGTTATATTGAGTGCTTTTACACCTTTACTTCCTCTGTGTGTAATTCTATATTGTTCTATTTCAGTTTTCTTACCATAACCATTTTCAGTAGTTACTAGTACGAACGCATGTTCAGGTGAGATTTCCATACCTACAGCATGTCCGTCTCCAACATCTATTCCTCTAACTCCAGCAGCAGTTCTTCCCATGATTCTTATTTCATTTTCATTAAATCTTATTATTCTTCCATTTGAAGATGCGATTAATATTTCTGCATTACCTTCAGTAATTTTTGCTGAAATTAACTCATCTTCTTCTTTTAATGTAATAGCAATCTTACCATTTGTTCTAATATTTTCAAATTCATTTATACTAGTTCTCTTAATTATACCATTTCGTGTACAAAGTACAACATATGCAGGTACATCTTTTGGCGTTGCTTTCAACATTACATTAACCTTTTCATCCTTTTCAAGTGGAAGTAGATTAATTATTGGAAGACCCTTTGATTGTCTGCTAAAGAGTGGTACCTCATATCCTTTCATTCTATATACTTTTCCTTTATTTGTAAAGAATAATATATAATCGTGTGTAGTCATATAAAGTATATTTTCAACAAAATCTTCTTCATTTGTTGTCATTCCTTTTATACCTACACCACCCCTATTTTGAAGTTTATAAGTATCGCTTTCAACGCGTTTAATATAACCTTTATTTGTTAAAGTTACTACTAAATCCTCAACTGGAATTAATGATTCATCATCTATATAATCGATTGCAGTCATATCTATTGATGTTCTTCTTTCATCTGCATACTTATTCTTAATTTCAGTTAATTCTTTCTTGATTATATCTAAAACCTTTTGTTCACTACCTAAAATAGATTTTAATTCTTCTATTAACTTAAGTAAACTATCTAATTCTTCTTCTATTTTTGCTCTTTCTAAACCAGTTAATCTTCTTAATTTCAATTCTAAAATATTATCTGTTTGTATTTCAGTTAATCCAAACTTATCCATCAAATCTTTTTTAGCAATTTCATCAGTTTCGGATTCTCTAATAATCTTAATAACTGCATCGAGATTATCAAGAGCAATTTTATATCCTTCTAATATATGAACTTTTGCTTCAGACTTTTTCAAATCATATCTAGTTCTTCTAATTATTACCTCTTTTTGATGGTCTATATATTTAGATATTATATCTTTAAGTGGTAAAGTCTTAGGTGTTCCATTATCAAGCATTAAAAATATTATTCCATAAGTTGTTTGAAATGAAGTATGTTTATATAAATTATTTAAAATAACCTGTGCGTTTGCATCTTTCTTTAAAGTAATAGTTATTTTAACACCATCTTTTAAATCCGTGTGATAATCAGATATACCATCTATAACTTTTGTATGAACTAGTTCTGCAACTTTGTTTTTCAATTCCATTGTATTAACACCATAAGGAACTTCTGTAATAACTATTTGATTGTGTCCTGCGTGTTCCTCTATAAATGCCCTACTTCTTACAGTTATAGAACCTCTACCTGTTTCATATGCTTTTTTTATACCAGAATTACCTAGTATTACACCACCAGTTGGAAAATCAGGACCTTTGATATATTCCATAAGTCCTAGTGTATCTATCTCTGGATTATCTATGTATGCAATACATCCATCTATTACCTCACCTAAGTTATGTGGAGGAATATTAGTTGCCATACCAACTGCAATTCCCATAGAACCGTTTACAAGGACATTAGGAAATCTTGAAGGTAATACTTTAGGCTCTTTACTAGTCGCATCGAAGTTATCATCCATATCTACTGTTTCTTTATTTATATCTCTTAAAAGTTCAAGTGATATCTTAGCAAGTCTTGCCTCAGTATAACGATAAGCAGCTGCACCGTCACCTTCTATATTACCAAAGTTACCATGTCCATCAACTAGCATATATCTTTGATTAAAATCTTGCGCTAGACGTACCATAGCATCATATATACTTGAGTCTCCATGTGGGTGATAGTGTCCCATAACATATCCAACTGTTGTTGCTGATTTTTTATGTGGTTTATCTGGAGTGTTACCCTCTTCATACATTGACCAAAGTATTCTTCTATGAACAGGTTTTAATCCATCTCTTAAATCAGGTATTGCACGAGATGTTATAACACTCATCGAATAGTCTAAAAATGAACTTTTTACTTCATTTACGATATTATTTTCAGATAAACTATCTCTTTCGTGAAAAGTATCCGTAGGATCTGTTGTATTAATTTCTTCATTTTTTATATTTTCTTCATTATCCATACCTAACCTCCTAAATATCAAGATTTTCTACAAATGCAGCATTTTCTTCGATGAATTCTCTTCTTGGTTCAACATCATCACCCATTAATTTTTCGAATATTGCATCTGCAGCAACACAGTCATCTACTGTTATTCTTCTTAAAACACGTTTATTTATATCCATTGTAGTTTCATTTAACTCTTCTGCATCCATCTCTCCTAATCCTTTCATACGCGCAATCTCTGCTCTAGCTCGTACATTTTCAGGAAGAGTGGCTAGATATTCATCTTTTTCTTTTTCATCTAAAGTATACTTTCTAGTTTTTCCATGCATTATTCTAAATAATGGTGGTTGGGCAGCATATACATGTCCTGACTCAACTATTGGTCTAAAGAATCTATAGAATAAAGTAAGTAATAGTACTCTTATGTGCGCACCATCTACATCGGCATCGGTCATGATAATTATTTTATCGTATCTTAACTTATCTAAGTTAAATTCATCACCAATACCTGTCCCAAATGCTGTTATTATACTTCTAATCTCTTCATTACCTAAAGCTCTATCAAGTCTTGCCTTTTCTACATTTAATATTTTACCTCTTAAAGGCAATATTGCTTGTGTCATAGAGTCTCTACCTTTTTTAGCAGAACCTCCGGCTGAATCTCCCTCGACTATAAATATTTCTGATACTTTTGGGTCTTTACTCTTACAATCAGATAGTTTTCCAAAGAAATTTGATATTGCTAAATCACTTTTTCTAGTTATTTCTCTTGCCTTTTTAGCAGCGTTTCTAGCACGACATGCGAGCATAGATTTTTCTACTATTGTTCTAGCCTCATCTGGATTTTCTAATAAAAACTTTTCAAAACCTTCACTAAATACATTATCTGCTAACTTTCTTACTTCACTATTTCCAAGTCTACCTTTAGTTTGTCCTTCAAATTGTGGATTTGGATGTTTACAAGAAATAATCATAGTAAGACCTTCTTTAACATCGTCTCCTGTTAAAGATTCATCTTTTTCTTTTAATATTCCTGTTCTTCTTGCATAGTTATTAATAACACGTGTTAAAGCTCTTCTAACACCTTCTTCGTGAGTACCACCGTCGTGTGTATTTATATTGTTTACAAATGAATAGATATTATCGTTATATCCGTCTGTATATTGAAGTGCGACTTCAAAAAATACATTATCCTCAGTACCTTCCAGATGTATTACATCTTCATGTATTGGAGTTTTTCCTTGATTTATAAATTTAACATATTCAGAAATACCACCTTCATATACGAATGTCTCACCTGTTGTATCCTCTTCATCTCTATCATCTCTGAGTGTTATTTTAAGACCTTTATTTAGGAAAGCAAGTTCTCTTATTCTAACCTTTAAAGTGTTATAATCGTATATATCCGTATCGAATATATCAGGGTCTGGTTTAAATGTTACTGTTGTTCCTGTTCTATTAATATCACAGTCCCCTATTACTTTTAATGGTTCTAATACATGTCCACCGTCTTCAAAACGAATAAAATGTATTTTTCCATTTTTATATACAGTAACTTCTACCCATTTAGATAATGCGTTTACTACACTCGCTCCTACTCCGTGAAGACCTCCAGATACTTTGTATCCTCCTCCACCGAATTTTCCTCCTGCATGAAGTACTGTATAAACTGTCTCAACAGTACTTTTTTTAGTTTTAGGATGTATATCTACTGGTATTCCACGTCCATCATCTTTTACAGTTATTGAGTTACCTTTATTTATAATAACTTCTATATTATTACAATATCCTGCTAAAGATTCATCTATTGAGTTATCTACTATTTCCCATACTAGATGGTGCAACCCCTTAACATCCGTTGTACCAATATACATACCTGGTCTTTTTCTTACAGCTTCAAGCCCTTCAAGTACTTGAATATCTGATGCATCATAATGTTCGTTATTCATCTAACTTCACCTCTTTGATTTTTATTATGTTGCCTTTATTTATATTAAATAATTTAGATTTTTTAATTAATTTTTTATCTAAATTGTTTAAATCAGTAGTAGTAATAATTGTTTGTATATCTTTATTTATATATTTAAGTAAATTGTTCTTTTTAACCTCATCTAACTCACTAAATATATCATCTAAAAGTAGTATTGGAGTAGTATCCTTATATTTTTTAAATATCTCTATTTCAGATAGTTTAAGCGCAAGTACTGCTACTCTTTGCTGCCCTTGTGAGCCATAATACTTTAAGTTTTTATCATTTAAATAAAACTCTATATCATCTTTATGTGGTCCTAGTGTGGTTGATAAAAGTTTTAAATCGTAATCAAACCTCTTATTGTATTCATTTTTTAAATACTCTTTTAAAGTTTTAGAATTTAAATCCATATCTATACAAGGTTTATAAACAACTTTAAAACCATCTAAACCTGTTATATCTTTATATATTTTAAAGCAGTATTCATTAACTTTTTTAATAAATTTATCTCTAAGTTTATATATCATAATAGATTTATCTATCAAGTATCCTGTTAAAATATCTATATATGTTCTATCTTTTGATTCTCTTTTACTTATCTTTTTTAAGTATTCATTTCTAAGTTTTAAAATCTTATTATATTCATTAATAAGTATAAAATAATTGCTGTATAGTTGAGAAAGCTCTAAATTAATATATTTTCTTCTCACTTGTGGAGATGATTTTATTATTTCTAAATCATCTGGATAAAAAATAATTATATTCATAATAGAAATATAATCACTTATCTTTTTTATAGCACTACCATTATACTTTAATACTTTAGATTTACTATCTATATAAATATTTAGTTTATTATCTAATTTTTGATTATTAATGATACCTTCTATGGTTAAATAATCTTCACCATTTCTAATAAGATTATTATCTATAAAACTTCTATGTGATTTAGTAAGTCCAAGTACATATATACTTTCAAGTAAATTAGTTTTTCCTTGGGCATTTTCTCCATAAATTATATTAATTCCTTTAGTTAGAGTGACATTCAAACTTTCATAGTTTCTAAAATTGTGTAATTTTAGTCTTTTTATATACATGAACTTTCTCTTTTCATATTAAATCCCCCAATACTAGATTTTTAGTTTGTTTGAATACCCCTATACCACAATATAATTATATCATAAAATAACCAATAAAAAAAGGATTTTTAATCCTTTTCTTGTAATTTTCTTTCATATAATTTAGATTTTAACATAGTAGCTCTTATAATTTGATTTTCAAGAGAATAATATGATATATCTAAATTTAATAATTCATCATTTTTAAATAATATTTGACTATGTGTATTATTCTTTTTATAGTGCTTTATCTTATTTAAAGCAATCCAAGAACTTTGTCTTGTACGCGTAGATGAAGTGGGAAAAAATATTATATTCCTACTCTCTTCAATTATAATAGGAAATTTTGCTTTTATGCCTGTTAAATTTTTTGTGCCAACACATCTACCTTGATATGAGCTGCCATAAAATTCACAATTTTCTTTTATAATACTATTGGATGATTTTGCAATTACGTAATCTTCTTCTTCTTCATATACTCTTGATGTTTCCTCATCAATAGGTATTATAGCTAAAGTTGATGAATTAATTTCATAATCTTCCATAAAAACCCTCCTTCGATGATTGTTATACACCACAATTTTGTCGAAAAAAGAAGAATTTTGTCGAATTTTAAAAAAAATGTACAAAAAAAACTACATTTTAGTAGTTTTAATAAGTTCTTATTGGTAATATTAACTGAGTTAAATCATCGTTATCAACATAATTAACAATAATAGGTTTTATTTCTCCATTAAATGATAATTCTATATCTTCACTTTCAAAAGTTCTAATTGCATCTAACATATATTTTGAACTAAAAGATATTTTTATATCAGATTCACTATCTTTATTTATTTTTATTTTTTCTTCTACATTACCTATTTCAGGAATATTAGATGAAATTATCATAATATCTTTTTTAGTTTCAAGCTTTATTGTATTTTTTTCTTCAGAGTTTGTAAGAAGTGATGCCCTATCTATTGCATTAAAGAAATTTTCTAAATTTACTCTTACTTTAAGCTCAAAACTATCTGGTATTAATTTATTAGTATCTGGATAATTTCCATTTATTAATCTTGTCATTATAATTAAGTTATCTATTTTAAATATAATTTTATTAGCAAATATATGTATTTCCATTTTCTTATCTTCATCAGATATAAGTTTTATTATTTCATTTAAATTTCTACTAGGAATAATAATATCAACATTATCTTCCACACTACTATCTAATATTATTCTTTTTTTAGATAATCTATATGAATCTGTTGCTGTAACTTCCATTATATTATCATTTATTTTAAAATTAATTCCTGTTAAAACAGGTCTACTTTCTTGAGTAGATGTTGCAAATATAGTTTGATTTATAGTAGTTTTAAATACTTTGTTATCGATTAATATAGGATTTTTTGAAAATTCCAAATCGATATCAGGAAATTCCTGTACATTATTGCAATTTAGCTTAAATGATGATGATTCAGTAGTTATTAACACCTGAGAATCAATAATTTCTTCTATGTTTATAACTTCATTTGTAAGTTTTCTTACTATATCATATATATACTTACCTGATATTAAAACTTCTCCTTGTATTTCTATATTATCTATTTCGCTTTCCGGAATAAAATCTTTAATAGCAAGTTCATTGTCTGTACTAATTAAATATAATCCTTCATTTGTAAGCTCAAACTTAATGCAGTTTAAAATAGGAATTAAATTTTTAGTAGATATTCCTCTAATTACATAGTTTAAATGTTCTAAAAGTACTTTTTGTTTAATTGTAAATTTCATATTATTCCTTCTTTCTTTTATATAAATATTATTTTTATTAGTGTGCATAATGTTCATAACCCTATTTTATTCTTTATTTACAAGTGTTAAAAGTGTGTGCATAAAAAGTTTATAAATTAATGTTTTCAACAATTACCTAACTTCGTTAATCATTTTTTGAATTTCATTGTTTAAATTATCATCTTTTAAAATTTCTTTTTTTATTTTATTAACAGCATTTATTACTGTTGTATGGTTTTTCCCACCAAATTCTATGCCTATTTTAGTTAAATTCTCATCTAAGTATACTCTACATATATACATAGCAACCATTCTAGGAATTGCAATATCATTACTGCGTTTTTTACTAAGTAATTCCTCTTTAGTTAGATTATAGTGGTCACAAACTATTTGCATTACTTGGTCCATTTTATTTTTTGATACTATTGTTTTAACAAAATAATCTTTTAAAGCTTCTACTGCAAGTTCTAAAGTAACCTCACTTCCACTCATCATAGTCGCATATGCAAATACACGGTTTAGTGAACCTTCAAGTTTTCTAACATCTCCAACGCAATTTCCAGCGATATATTCTTTAACTTCTTCAGGTACCACACCTACAAGTTCGTTATTTTCTATTTTCTTATTTAATATAGACATTCTAAGTTTAAAATCAGGCGGTAAAATATTTACTTGAAGTCCCCAGTTGAATCTTGTTTTTAATCTCTCTTCTAATTTTTTTATATCATCAGGAGACCTATCAGATGTTATTATAATTTGTTTTTCATTATTATATAGTTCATTAAATGTATTAAAAAATTCCTGTTGAGCACTTGTCGCACCTACTAAATTGTGTATATCATCAATCATTAAAACATCTATATCTCTATATTTATTTTTAAACTGTTTAATGGCTTCCATATTGTTAGAATTATTGTTTTTTCTACACATATCTACAAAGTCAGATACAAAATCATCACAAGTAATGTATAAAACCTTTTTATTGCTGTTTTTAACTATATAGTTTCCAATTGAATGCATGAGATGAGTCTTCCCTAGTCCACTTGAACCATATATAAATAAAGGATTATACATTTTACCTGGTTGTTCAGCAACAGCAAGCGCACTAGTTGCTGCAAATTTATTACTTGGACCTATCATAAAGTTTTCAAAGGTATATTTAGGGTCTAAGTTTGATTCATATATTTCATTGTTTGGAACTCCAATTATTTCTTTATTTTCTGTTATATTGTTCTCTACTTCTTCTTCAATTACATAATTGAATTTAAAATTAGTACCAGTTATTTCAGTAAAAGTTTCTTCTATAATATCACTATAATTTTCACTTAAATTTTTTTTATGAACTTCATATGGTACAATAACAGTCGCAATATTATTTTCTAAACTTATTAATTTAGTTTCAGAAAACCAAGTTTCATAAGAGATATCTATTATTTGAGTTTTAATCTTTTCAAGAAATGAATTCCAAATATTATTTAAATCCATAAATGACACCTCCTAAAAAACTTATACACATATATTTTACAATATTTTTTAACTAAAAACAATAAAAATATGTGTATAAAGTACAAAAAGCGACAAAATTTTAGTTATGCACATATTACAGTAATTAAAAAATTGTTGAAAACAACTTAAATAAAGTTATAAACACTACTTTTAAACATACCAAAACCTTATTTCATAAAGAAAAATATAAGTTATGAACAAAAATGTTCATAAAATTATAAACGTAGACATGTAAACATTTATAGATTAATGTTCATAAGTGCATTATTTTGTTGATAACTAAAAAAAGTAATATCAAAGTTATCAACATTTTTGTTCATAAGTGTGTAATAAATATTTCCCAGGAAATAAAAAATTAGAAAATGTATTAACACTGTTGATAAAAAATACAAAAATAGTTATAATATTTAAATATAAAAAGGAGGCCCAATTTATGATAAAAAGAAAAATCAACTTTGAATTGTATGAATCGTTAATAATAATTAAGAAATATAGTAAAAAAATTATTTTGGTAAAAGAAAATGGAATATATAATGTACTAGATTCAGATTTAATAAAAAAATTACAATCAGATTTAAATTATCCAATTAGGATTAATATGATTGGTGTGAACAAATCAAAAGTAGTTAGTATAATAAAGCAGTTAAAAGATAGGGAAACGAAAATTTATTATAAATTAAAGTATAAAAATTTTGATAATGAAAAACATAAAGCTATCGTTTGGGATATAATATTAGTAAAAAATCAAAATTATTTGTATAAAGAAAACATTGTTCAAAAGATAAAAACTAAAAAAAAGTAATTGACAAAACATAAAAAAATATATATAATTTATTAGACAAGCAGAAAAATTATACGATGGAGGTGTTAGAATGAAAAGAACATATCAACCAAATAATCATAGAAAAAGTAAAAAATTAGGATTTATGGCTAGAACAAAAACTAAAATAGTTAATAATAGAAGAAGAAAAGGACGTAAAGTTTTATCTCATTAATATTCCGCTGATTCGTCAGTGGTTTTATTTTTAAAGGAATGATTTTATGAAAAAAATAAACATTTTAAAAAATAGTCGAGATTTTGATAGAATAATCAAAAATAATAAACCATATAAATATAAGGATTACATTATTTATTTAGAGAGTAATACTAATGACTTATATAAGTTTGGACTATCTGTTGGAAAAAAGATAGGTAATGCGGTTAATAGAAACAAAGTAAAAAGGCAGTTAAAAGCTATTATTGACAAAAAAGACTATCAAAATAACTTTAATTGTATTATAATAGTTGGTAGAGGAATTAATGAACGAACTTTTAAAGAAAGAGAAGAAAATTTATTATTTGCTTTAAAACAACTTAATTTGATAAAGGAGAATAACGATGAAAAGAAATAAAAAAGTATTAATTGCAGTACTTGCATCAGTATTATTACTAACAGGGTGTACTAAGCAATTAAAAGACGCGGATGGAAAAGTAGTTCAAGATAAATCTACAAAACAAGTATTAGTAGAAAATATATTATGTAGACCTGAGGCATTAAAAGATACATATATAGAGGCACTTGAAAAGAAAAGGGAAGACTTTGAAAAAAAATTAGAAGACGGAGATATATCT
This sequence comes from uncultured Bacilli bacterium, assembly GCA_947629285.1. GTDB lineage: Bacteria > Bacillota_I > Bacilli_A > RF39 > UBA660 > UMGS1613. The sequence goes on along the minus strand of CANRDA010000002.1, from coordinate 3,727 downwards.
AAAAAAGATTTTGAAAAGAAAACAAAAAATTTGCTAGATATAGATAAACTTCCTGTTTGTACAAAAATATCAGTAGTAGAGGGTGGATATGAAACTTTTTGGACAAGTGTATTTGTAAAACCACTCGCTTGGGTAATAGTAAATATAGGAAAACTTTTATGGAGTAGTTATGGTCTTGCAATCATAGTAACTACGATTTTAATAAAACTAATCTTAATGCCATTTACTATTAAATCATTAAAGCAATCAGAAAATATTCAAAAAGCAAAACCAAAACTTGATAGAATAGAGAAGAAATATGCAAATAAAACAGACCAACAATCAATGATGATGAAATCAAATGAGATGATGGCAGTATATAAAGAGTTTAATATAAATCCTGTATCAGGATGTTTACTTGGATTTATTCAGATACCACTTTTCTTTGCTTTCTATGAAGCACTCTATAGATTGCCAATTCTATTTGAAAATAAATTCTTGGGATTACACATGGGAATGACACCTCTTGCAGGAGCTGAAAGTGGTGCGTGGTATTACTTGGTATTACCAATTATAGTTGGAGTTGTTACTTATTTCTCATTTAAGATGAATAGGAAAACAATGCCAGATGACCAAATGAAACAAATGAATTTAATGTTTAATATAATGATAGTAATGATATTTATAACATCATTTAGTATGTCAACAGCAATCATTATTTATTGGGTAGCAAACAGTTTATTTACAATAATACAAAATTTATTAGTTAAAAGGAGTAAGTAATTATGGTACAAGTTTATAAGTTTGAAGATGAAAATGAAGAAAAATGCAGATTAAAATGTCTTGATGAATTAGATGTTTATAACAATGAAATTTTAACTAAAGAATATGAAGAGGAAAATAAATATGTAATGGAAGTAGTGAAAAAAGAAGATATTAAAAGTTTTATTAGAGAATATCTTGAAAAAGTTACTACTGAAATGGGTTTAGATGCTAAGATTGAAATAAATGAAGATGAAGATGTATTTAGCGTTAAATTGTTTTCAAATAATAATCCTATATTAATAGGTAAGGATGGAAGAACTTTAACATCACTTCAAAATTTAATTAGACAAACACTTTCTAATCAAATTAAATTTAATGTTAAAGTAAACCTAGATGCATCAAATTATAGACAAAAGAAAGAAAGATTCTTTGAAAAAGACATAAAAAATATAATAAATGATGTAATGAGAACAAAAGATGAAATAAAACTAGACCCAATGAATTCTTATAAAAGAAGAATAGTACATTCAATTGCTAGTGAATATTACAACATTGAGACTGAAAGTTTCGGTGAGGAGCCTAATAGATACGTAGTTATAAGATATGTAGAAAAATAATATACCAAACAAGGTATATTTTTTATTTATTTTCTGATATAATAACTGCGTTGGTGATATTATGAATGATACAATAACTGCAATTTCAACAACTCTTGGTGTAGGTGCGATATCTATAATAAGAGTAAGTGGGAATGATGCAATTAAAATAGTAAATAAAATATTTAAAGGAAATGACTTAGAGAAAGTAGAATCTCATACCATTAATTACGGGCATATTGTAGACAAAGATACTTATATAGATGAAGTATTAGTGAGTGTTATGAAATCCCCTAAAACATTTACACGAGAAGATTTAGTAGAGATAAATACACACGGTGGGATTGCTATTACAAATAAAGTACTTGAATTATTACTTTTAAATGGATGTAGGTTAGCTGAGCCAGGTGAGTTTACTAAAAGAGCATTTTTAAATGGTAGAATAGACTTAATAGAAGCAGAAGGTGTTATGGATTTAATAAATGCTAAAACAGAAAAGTCTAGGAAAATAGCAATGAATGAAGTAAACGGTGAAGTATCTAAACTTATTAAAGATTTAAGAGGAAAAATAATAGAAATACTTGCTAATATAGAGGTTAATATAGATTATCCAGAGTATGAAGATATCGAGGAAATGACTAATAAAAAAATTTTAGATAGTGCATTTGATATAACTTTAAAAATTAATGATATATTAAGTAAATCAGAAGATATGAAAATAGTAAAAGAAGGTATAAAAACTATTATAATAGGTAGTCCTAACGTAGGTAAAAGTAGTATACTAAATAGACTTCTTAATGAAGATAAGGCGATAGTAACTGATATTGCTGGAACTACTCGTGATGTAGTTGAAGGTAGTGTTCAAATAGATGGAATAATGCTTAATATATTAGATACAGCTGGTATTAGAAAGACTAGTGATGTAGTAGAAAGCATAGGAGTAAAAAAAAGTTTAGACTTAATAGATGAAGCAGATTTAATACTTTATGTACTTAATAATAATGAAAATATTACTGAAGAAGAAAAGGAAATACTTGAGAAAATTAAGAATAAAAACCATATAATTATTGTAAATAAGATAGATTTAGATAGAAAAATAGATTTAAAATTGCTTGATAATTATATAGAGATGTCTATAAAAGATGATATTGGAGTAGATGAGTTAAGAAACAAAATAAAAGAGATGTTTAATTTAGAGAAAATTGATACAAGTGATTTTACTTATCTTAGTAGTGCGAGAAGTATATCTCTTTTAAAAAAGTGTTTGAATTCTCTTGAAGATGTTAAAAAAGCAATAAAAGAAAACATGCCAGTCGATATGGTAGAGATAGATTTAAAAAATGTATGGAATACTTTAGGAGAAATAATAGGAGAGACATATTCTGATGAACTTATAGACCAGCTATTTAGTCAGTTTTGTCTAGGAAAATAATATACTAATTGTATATTATTTTTTGTAAAAATATTTACAAACGTATGTATTGATGATATAATTATTTTGTAGGAAAGAAGATATATAGATAAACGTAATAAAGGCAATAACTTAAAAAATAAAATAGGGGGAAAATAATGATAGTGAGTTGACTACATTTTGTAGTCAACTGAAATTGAAATCAAAATAAAATTTAATAATTTTGCAGACGCGTCTGCAAAATTAAGAGAGGAGGAATTAAAATGCTAGCAACTGAAGTAAAAGATTTTAAAACTGCTATTAATGATATAGTATCAAAAATTGAAAAAACGCAATTAAAAATATTTGAAAATGCTAATGCAAGTTTAATGGATTTGTATTTTTATATTGGAAAAGCGATTGATGATAAAATAAAATGGGGAAATAAGTTTATAGAAGAGTTATCTGTTGAATTAAAACTTAAATTTCCTAACTCTAAGGGTTATTCTCCTAGAAATCTTCATAATATGAGAAAATATTATTTGGCTGTTAAAGATGATGAAAAACTAAAAGAATACTCTTATAAAATTCCTTGGTCACATAATTCATTAATAATGGACCGTGTTAAAAACAATAATCAAAAAATATGGTATATAAAAGAAACTTATAATAATGGTTGGAGTTATGATTATTTAGAAACACAAATAAAAAGAGATGCATATAAAAGACAAATTCTTGGGGGACAAACCTAATAATTTTAAACTAACACTTCTGCAACCACAAAGTTCTTTAGCAAAAGAAATTATGAAAGACCCTTATATATTTGATGTTGGGGCCCTACGTGAGAATTTTGTTGAAAATGATATTGAAAAGGCAATGATAGATAGAATTAAAATGACTTTGTTAGAATTAGGAAATGGCTTTAGTTTTATTGCTAATCAATATAGAGTTACGGTTAATGATGAAGAAAATTTTATTGATTTATTATTCTATCATA
>CANRDA010000001.1 GCA_947629285.1 uncultured Bacilli bacterium | reverse complement strand
TACTACATACCACCTTTATTATGTAGTAATTATATCAAATTTTTATTGCGAAGAAAATTTACTCTTTTTTACTGTATATAGATTAATTTATATATTTTTTTTAATATTTATGATAAAATAGTTAGTGGTGATGTTATGGAACAATTAACTCGTTCAGAACTTAGAAAAAATATAATGACAATACTTTATCAAATAAATGTATATACTTCTAATAAGATAGAATATAATGTAGATAACATAATAAAAGAAGTTAATCCAATAGATAACGAATTTGTTAAAGATATGGTTTATGGTGTTGTAACAAAAAAAGAAGAATTAGATGAGATAGCAAATAAATACTTAAACAAATGGACTATTGATAGATTAGGTAATACAGACCAATCCATACTTAGAATGGGTATATATGAGTTGATATACACTAATACTCCTGATATAGTTGCAATAAATGAAGCAATTGAACTTGCAAAGTTATATAGTGATGATGATGTTAAAAATATGATTAATGGTGTGCTAGATAAAGTATACCACAGTAAGGTAGATAACAATGGATAATAAGTATTTAAGTGTTAGTGCGATTACTAGATATTTAAAGGCAAAGTTCGATAGTGATGATAACCTTAGAGTAGTTTTTTTAAAAGGTGAAATATCAAATATAAAGTACCACACCACAGGACATATATATTTCTCACTTAAAGATGAAACTAGTAAGATAAACGCTATTATGTTTTCTAGTAGTGCTAAAAAATTACTATTTAAGCCAATAGATGGCTCTAAAGTACTTGTAACAGGTAGAATTAGTGTTTATGAGGCAACAGGTGGATATCAAATATATGTAGATGAAATGCTTGAAGATGGTATAGGTAACCTTTATATAGCATTTGAAGAGTTAAAGAAAAAATTATCTAAAGAAGGATTGTTTGATACTAAATATAAAAAACAAATACCTAAAATACCAAGTAGGGTAGGAGTTGTAACAGCTCCAACGGGTGCTGCTATTAAAGATATAATGTCTACTATTAAAAGGAGATTTCCTATATGTGAAGTAATACTTTTTCCATCATTAGTGCAAGGAGAGAGTGCTAAAGAAGATATAGTAAAGAATATTAAACTTGCAGAAAGTTACGATTTGGATGTATTAATAGTAGGTAGAGGTGGTGGCTCTATTGAAGATTTATGGCCATTTAACGAAGAGATAGTAGCTCGTGCTATATTCGAGTGTAATATACCTGTTATTAGTGCAGTAGGACACGAAATAGACTTCACAATAGCAGATTATGTTGCAGATATGCGCGCACCAACTCCAACAGGAGCAGCAGAGATGGCTGTACCTAATATGAGTGATTTAATAAGTCTTATAAGTAATTTAAAAATTAGATTAAATGAAGCAATAAACAAAAAAGTTAACTATCAAAAATTATTACTAGATTCTATTAAAGGTTCATATGCATTAAAAAATCCACTTATAATGTATGAAAATAAAAAACAAAAACTTGATATGTTACTAGATAATTTGAATAAAACTTTACTTAAAAAATATGATAATTCACTTCATAAACTTGAAATAGTTAAAAAAAGTTTTATTTTAAATAATCCAACATTACTTTATAAAGAAAAGATGACTAAACTAGATAGTTTAATAGAAAAGTTAGAACTAATTAATCCACTTGGAGTATTAAAAAGAGGATACTCTCTAACTTATAAAGATGATAAAGTTTTAAAAGAAATTAAGAGTGTTAACACGGGAGATACACTACTTATAAAACTATATGATGGTGAGATTAACACTACGGTTAAAAGTGTAAAGGAGAATAAAAATGACTAAAGAAAAAGAAAAAACATTTGAAGAGAAATTAAAAGAATTAGAAACTATTGTAAATGAACTTGAATCTGGTGAGATAGATTTAGATTCATCAATAGAAAAGTATACAAGTGCCATGAAACTTGTAAAAGAATGTGATGAAAAACTTAAAAATGTAGAAGAACAAGTAAATAAGATAGTTACTGAAAACGGTACTTTAGAAAATTTTGAAGTTGAATAATACCTTTTTGGTATTTTTTTCTTGACAATATTGGTTACATATGTTACCATTGCATTTGGAGGATATAAGGTCAAAACTGGAGGTGCATCTATGAATGGAACACAATTAAAACAACTTTTAAGAATGAAAGAATTAATACATATATTAAGTTAAAAATAGAGAAAAATAATGATGAAGAGGTAGTTTGTTTATCTTTTCACAAAGATAATTAAAATGAGGTGAGACTATGAAATGTGATATTTGTAACTGTACAGATACTTATATAAAAGAACACACCCACGAATACGTTATTAAAGGTAAAAAAATAGAATTTATATCTAAAAGAAGATTTTGTAAAAATTGTAATAATTTAGTATATGATTCTAAACTAGATAATATAGCATCTAAAAAAGCAATAGATATATATAATAAAAAATATGGTGTATCTAAAGAAAGTATTATTGAACTTAGAAAAAAATATAATTTGTCACAAGACCTTTTTTCTAAAATAATAGGCTGTGCGAAAAAAACTTTGGTTTCATATGAAAATGGTAATTCTATTCCTAACGATAATTACCTTATAATACTTAGAAGTTTAATTAACAAGCCAGAAGTTATATATACACTTATAGAATCTAATAAAGATAAGTTTACAGATATAGAGTATAATAAAATAAAAGATAGACTAGATTACGATACAATTTTATTTAACGATGAAAAATTTACTCCTTCAAAATATAACGGATATACTAAACTAAATATGGATAAAGTATATAATATGATTCTTTGTTTTGCTGAATCAAAAGTACTAAAAACTAAATTATTAAAAGAAATGTTTTATGCAGACTTTATTAATTATAAAAATACGGGTGCTTCTATAACTGGTCTTGAATATGCAAAACTTAATTATGGACCAGTACCAAACAATTATGAAGAAATAATATTTAAATGTTCACTTAAGGATTTAATTAATTATGATGTCGAATTTAAAAATGATTTTGAAAGCCATTTTATTGAGAAAAAAGCAAAACTAAATAAAAAAATTTTTTCAGAAGAAGAATATAATACAATATGTAAGGTTAAAAAATTCTTTCAAAATTATAATTCTAGTGATATAGTTAAATATTCACATAAAGAAAAAGCTTTTACTGATACAAAATATTTTAATAATATAAGTTATGATTATGCTTTTGATTTAGATATTTAAAATACCTTTTTGGTATTTTTTTGCATTTATATTTTAATTAAAGTTTTTCATAATATAAATGGTAGTCTAAAAAGGAGTTGTTTTTATGTTTTTTAAAAAATTAAAAAACCAAACTCTACTTTTTCTTCTAACACTCTTTATTATTCCGCAATCTCTTTTAGCCTATTCAGATAAAATAATTGCTGGTGGCGAGACCGTTGGTATTAAACTTAATACTGATGGAATACTAATAGTAGGCTCATATGAAATTAAAGGTCATAATTCACTTATAGAAGCAGGACTTAAAACTGGTGATATAATAAACCAAATAAATAATAAAGATGTCTATACTGTTGAAGAAATGGCAAATATAATAACTAATTGTAACTGTAATAGTATCAAAGTGTCATTTATAAGAGATGATAAGTTAAAAAACACTACACTCGATTTATATGAAGATAACGGTATACTTAAAACTGGATTATATGTTAAAGATTCCATCTCAGGAGTAGGAACTCTTACATTTATAGACCCAAATACAAAACTATTTGGAGTATTAGGTCATGAGATAACTGACGTTAATACTGGAGAAATTATAGATATAAAAGATGGAACTATATTTGACTCTAAAATAACTGGAATAGTTAGAAGTGATAAAGGTAAACCAGGTGAGAAGAATGCTATTCTTTATAGTGATAAAGTAACTGGAGAAGTATTTGAAAATACAAATAAAGGTATTTTCGGTGAATACACTAGTGAAATAAACAACTCTAAAATTTATGATGTTGCAACTATCAATGATGTAAAATTAGGAGATGCTAAAATACTTACTGTACTTAATGGTACATATGTAGAAGAGTTTTCTATTAAAATTACAAATGTAGCAGAGACTAAGGATAAATTAAAAAATATTCAGTTTGAAATAACTGATGAAAAGTTACTTAAAAAAACTAATGGAATAGTTCAAGGAATGAGTGGTAGTCCAATAATACAAGATAATTTTATAGTTGGTGCGGTTACACATGTAGTTGTCGAAGATCCTCATAGAGGTTATGGAATATTAATTACAAATATGTTAGAAGAAGCAGAAAACTAGATAAACTCTAGTTTTTTATGTTATAATCTTTATGTGATATTTATGAGATTTAAAAAGATTTATGTAGAAATAACTAATGCTTGTAACTTATCTTGTGATTTTTGTATTAAAAATTCAAGAAAAATAAAATACATAAGCATTTCTGAATTTAAGAAATTATTAAGTAAAGTTAAGCCATATACTAATTATTTATATTTTCATGTACTTGGTGAACCATTACTTCATCCAAAGATAAATGAATTAATTAATATTGCAAGTCGTGATTTTAATATCAATATTACGACAAATGGATATTTGATAGATAAAATTAAATATAATAAAAATATAAGGCAGTTAAATATATCACTTCATAGTTTCGATTTAAAATATAAAATGAGTTTAAATGATTATTTGAATAATATATTTGATAGTATAGATACATTAATTAAAAATAATACTTATATTTCTTTAAGATTATGGGTTAAAAGCAGATACAATAAAGATATAATAGATTATATAAATAATAGATATAACACTTGTATACCTTATGACGTAGAAAATTTTAAAATAAACGATTACTTATTTATAAATAACTTTCATGAATTTATATGGCCTGATTTAAATAACTCAACCTTTGATTCAAATGGAACTTGTTATGGATTAATAGATCATATAGGTATACTTGTAGATGGTACTATAGTTCCTTGTTGTCTTGATAGTAGGGGAGTTATAAATCTAGGAAATATATATAATACAAATTTAGATGAAATATTAAATAGTAAAAGAGTAAATGATATGATTAATAACTTTAAAAACAATATAAAATGTGAAGAATTATGTAGACACTGTAAATTTATAGAAAAAAATTAAGGAATGTGCTATACTATAATAGGTGGAAGAATGAAAGAGGAGTTTTTAAGTAAATTAAATAATAATGAGTATATACCATTAACTCTTTTTAATAGTATTAAAATAAGTTATAATGAACTAATTCCTGAAGACTTTGATATTGAAAGGTATAATAGTAGAGTACTTGAAAGAGAATATATACGTTATAAAGATTATTTTGATTCTATGTATAATGGAATAGATCCCAATATTAAACTTGACAAGGATCAAATTAAAGCAATTTTAGCTGATGAAGATTACTCATTAATAATTGCGGGTGCTGGAACAGGAAAAACAACCACAATGGCATCTAAAGTAAAATATTTAGTAGATATTAAAAAAGTTGACCCTTCTAAAATACTTGTAATGAGTTATACTAAAAAAGCAACAGAAGAATTAGAAAAAAGAATTACACTTGATTTTGGTATTCCTGCTAAGGTAACTACATTTCACTCTCTTGGTATGATGTATATAAGAGAGATATTTAAAAATAATAAATGTAATGTAGTTGATGATAATAAAAGAGATGAAATATTTTTAAAGTATTTTAAGGAAAACATATTTCCATATAAAGAAAAAGTAAAAGAAATTATAGAGTGCTTTAATACTGAAGATTCACCTGAAAATGTTATAGGGAAACATTTCATAGAAAATTATAAGTATTTTAGTACATATGATAGATATTTTAACTATTATAAAAAGTGCAAACTAAAGGAAGTAAAAGACTTACGTAAAGAGATATATGATAGAATAAATAATAGATTAAATAATGAAATACCTATATCAATTAAAAATGAGTTTATGAAATCTAAAGGTGAAGCCATTATTGCCAATTTCTTATTTTGTAATAATATTGAGTATTCATACGAACATGTATATAAGGAATTAATGAACGATAATAGAGTATATAAACCAGATTTTACTTTAGAACTTGCTGGAGATAAAGTATATATAGAGTATTTTGGATTATCTAATTACAATAAATCAACACTCAATAGATATGATAAAATAAGAAAAATTAAAGAAGATTATCATAAAAGAAACCATACAAAATTCATAGCTTTAGATTACGATAGAAATGAAAGTATATTAAAAAAATTAAAAACTGAATTATTAAAAATGGGATTTACTTTAAGGCCAAAAAGCAACGAAGAAATATTTTATGCTTTACTTGGTAGTAATCAATTAACTCCTATAAAAAAATTTAAAAATCAATTATACGATTGTATAGATGCAATTAAATCTTATCAAAATAGATATGAATATAAAGATATCGTTAATTCGTATATTAATACATTAAGTATAGAAGATAAAGAAAATAAAAAGATTCAATTTAAATACATTAATTATTTTTATAAATATTATCAAAATAGTATATTTGGTACAAATGAATACGGTTTTGATTTCAGTGATATGATTTATTATGCTAATAAATATATAAATACTGTAAATTCAAACGGTACTCTAAATTTTAAATATATAATAATAGACGAATATCAAGATATCTCACAGGATAGATATGAACTTACAAAAAGTATTTCAAATATTAATGGGGCTAAAGTTGTTGCAGTAGGGGATGACTGGCAGTCAATATTTGCTTTTGCGGGTTCAAAAATACAATATATCTACAACTTTCAAAAGTATTTTAATGGAGCAAAATTATTTAAAATAAATAGAACTTATAGAAATAGTCAAGAGTTAATAAATTATTCTGGAGAGTTTATTATGAAAAATAATAAACAAATAAAAAAAGATTTAGTATCAAGTAAAAGTATTAAAAGTCCAATAAAATTTGTACCATTTGACGATGGATTAGAATATCAAGTATTAAAAAAATTAATTTTACAAATACATAAACATAAGCCTAATCATAAAATAATGATTTTAGCCCGTAAAAATAGATTAATTAACAAATGTTTTATGGATAAAGATTTAAAAAACGGAGTTAATACTAAGATAAAATTTGTAGGATATAAAGATTTGGACATAGATGGTATGACTATGCATAAATCAAAAGGATTAACTAGTGATGAGGTTATTTTAATAGGATTAGATAATACATTCCCATCTAATAGAACACCGTATTGGTTTATTAAACTCTTTAAACCTGTTACTTTAGATGAACCTATTGAATTTGCAGAAGAGAGAAGATTATTTTATGTAGCCCTTACTAGAACTAAAAATAATGTGTTTCTTCTAGTTAATAATAATCCAAAAAATAGAAGTCCATTTATCAACGAAATATATCAAACAATAAAAGAAGTAAATGATAAAATTAAAAGTAATTAGTTTTAAAAAATTAGGGAATGTGCTATAATGAGTGTGGAGGAGTAGTATGTTAAAAGAGTTTAAAAAATTTATCTCAAGAGGTAATGTTGTAGACCTTGCTGTAGGTGTTGTTATTGGTGGTGCTTTTGGTAATATAGTATCTTCACTTGTTGATAATATAATAATGCCACTTGTAGGTATGATAATAGGTGGAATTAACTTTTCAGAATTATCATGGACAATTGGAAGTGCTAAAGTAGAATATGGTCTATTTATACAAAATATAGTAAATTTCTTGATAATATCATTCTGTATATTTATGGCAATTAGAATATTCAATAAATTAATACATAAAAAAGAAGAGGAAAAACCTCCAGCACCTCCTAAAAAAGATGAAGTAATATTACTTGAAGAGATAAGAGATTTACTTAAAGATGAAAACAAAAAAGCGACTAAAACTAAATAGTTGCTTTTATCTTGCAAAAATTGCTAAAACTCCACTCGCTACCATAGCAAGTATCAATACTATAATAACTATTTTTTGTACTTTTTCTCCCACAATAAACACCTCTAATACAATTATAATATATTTTAAATAAAATTGGAATAAAAATATATTTGCTTAATACTATTAATTAGGTGATATTATGAAAAAAGTAATGGACAAACTATTAAACACAATAAGATTTGATAAAAAATACGTACTATTTTGTATGATTTTAGTTATAATAGGTATAATATCTGGTTCTTTATTCATAGTAATATTAAATAGTAGTGATAAAAGTTTAGTTATAGAATATATCACTAATTTTATAGATACTATTAAAAACAACAGCTTTAACTATTTAGATACATTTAAAAACACAATATTAATCAATTATATAATTATAGTTATAATAACAATATTAGGTTTTACATATATACTCGCACCTGTTAATATATTAATATTATTTTATAAAGCATTTATTATAGGATTTAGTATGTCATCATTTATATTAACTTTTAAAATAAAAGGATTATTATTAAGTATAGTATATATATTCCCACATCTAATACTTAATATACTCATATTTTCTATTTTAACAGCGTTTACTTTAAAGTTATCTATAACAATGACTAAAAGTATTATTAAGAAAAAAGACGTTAATATGAGGCATTATTTTAATAAATATTTATATACATCTATATTTATTATACTATTAATTACTATTACAAGTTTATATGAATCATTCATTGCTCCATATTTACTCAAATTAGTATCTAACATAATATAAATATTATAATTATTTACCTATACTTTACACTTGACAAATGTAAATAATGTGATAAAATTATTTATAGGAGGGTAGGTAAATGCAGACTAAATTAGCTGATTTATTACATGAGTTAGGTATATCAAAAGTAAAGCTTGCTAAATTTTTAGGCGTTTCCAGACAAATGATATATAACTACTTAGAGATGGATGATATTAATAAATGGCCTAAAGATAAGAAAGTACTACTACTAAACCTTTTAGGAGTAAAAGATGTTAAAGACATTGATAATATAAAGGTTAATACTGATTATATTACTTCTGTTGAAGTTAAATTAAATAGTTTATGTGAAACTAAAGTAGTAGATAATAATGGGGTAGGGAACGACCTGCTTAATGGTATAAATGAGAAGAATCAAGAATTATTTATAGGAGTAGTTGACCTAATTAAAGAATACTTAGAAGATAATGGTACTGAAGGTTTAAGTATTGTTAACTATTTGTATCACTATTTGCAAGCTATGAATAATACAAAAGAACTTAAATATATTCTTGCTTATGTAGCAAAAGAAACTGGATTTGAAAAACCTATGGAATTCGCATTTGAAGAAGATGAACAATTTATATTTGAAAGCGTTATGTTCTCTGCTATGGTACTATATAGAAGTGGTAAAGCATCAAAAAGTAAACTTGCTGAATCACATAGGAGATTCGTAAATCAAATAGAACAAAAAATTGAAGAAAAACTAAGTCGTACTATGGAACTTAATAATATTAAAAGTCAGGCTTTAAAAGAACTTGGATATTCTGAAATGAATGAACATAATGCGACTGAGATATTTGAAAAAATTGCTGAAATTGAATCAAGAAAAACAGCATTTAGGAAAATAGATGACAAAGACTAGTCTCTATTTTTTTGGGATAACTCCCCTATTTTGTTATATTCTAATAGGGGAGTAGAGTATGTAAGATTTAGTATTTAGACATATAATTAATCATAAAATAATTTCTCGATTGCTTAAAATGAATGTAGTATTTATTATATATAGTATATAGTATATAAATAGTGAATTATTAAAGTTAAAATGATTTTAAAATTTAAAAAATTTACGAAACTGATTTAGTCTAGTTACTATCTAGTTACATATATATCTAAACAGATGTAGCAGTATCAGATATATAAATTTAGGTAATTAGTTAATGATATAATTTGAAGATTTAAAATATCCGACAATATATATTATGTTAACTTCTCATATCATAGATAGTTATTTGCTCATTAGAACACTTATCACAGTAGAGCTCTAACTCTAAATGTCTTATCTTTCTATAATATTTCTTTAAAAGTTCGTTCTTTTCACGAATTTTTTTTCTTAGTAAATAGTTTTCACTTTGCAAATACTTAATATCATTATTCATAAATACCACCACCTTACAAATTATCATTATGTTTTATAATATATTTTTCAAAAACATAAGGAGAACGCCTAAATATATCCCAGTATCCAATAGATGCAACATAACGAATAAAGGCACTCAAATCTATTTCATAATCGCAATCGTCAATATAATTCAATAATTCTATTACCTTTTCACTTTCTGTTTTATCGTCATTTTTTATAATTTCTAATAATCTTTTCTTAAGAGAGCCCTCTACGTCTTCTACACTATATTGAAACTTATCTTCGTCATAATAATGTATGAGATAAAGTAAAGACCTTTTTAAGTTCCTACTCTCTTCGATATAGTTCTCCCCTATTCCCAAGTCACTCGCTAGGGACGTATTCCATTTCGCATTTTGAAACCTAATTACAATGTGATAGTGAGGTTTCTTGATTTCTCCAGTATCAGGATTAACGTCCCTATCGTGCAATATTTTTGCGTAATCACAATTTTTCTCGATATATTCTAACGCTCTTCGATGTGTTTCGTCCTCGTCATAAAGAACTAAATTAAAGTTCCTCGCTCTAAATTTATCCATATTTTACCTACTCCTTTTCTATATTTGACACTTGACACAGTAATTGCATTAGTCGTAGTGTGCAATTACCGTGCTAAAACGCACCCATTACTATACTTGTTTATCGTATGTAGGACTTTGTCCTACGACCTACTTAGGGTTACACCCTAAGAACCTGTGGAATAATTTTTTTTATTGGGTGAAACCCAATAGAAAAAATTATTTTACACTTTGTTAATTCTAATTAAATTCCAACGCGATTTTAAGTTAGCCCCACGCGTGAACCCTTTCTACTGTTGCTAAAAAATATAATTTAAACAAGTTTAAATTTTATTTTTTATTAAAAACTGATAACATAAGCATTATATATGGTACTGAAAATCGCGTTCATTAGAGTTCTAACCCTCGCGGATTAAGTATTTTCAATTAATTTTGCTAAAGCAAAATTAATCGAAAATACTCTCATAGTATAGTACATACTTTTTTTTAGTTATTTAAAAAAGTATGGCAAAAAAATTAAGTTTTTATTTGCTCGAATGTATCATAACTATTTGCTACATATAAATTACATTTTGAGATAGTTGTCGATATTAGAGGTGCTATATACTCGTTATCTTCTTGAGACCATTTTAATTGCTCAGCATCATAACAATGCTTAATTAATATACCTAATCCGAATATATTACGCATATTACATTCTATTTGAAATCTACAGTATCTCCTTAATGTCATATTAATCTCTAACCACTCTTGAGCAGTAGTAATAAATATAATACGTCTCTTTCTCATTTGAGATAGAAAATCTAAAACGTCTGTATTCATTCTACTAGAACGAGTAAGTGCAGTAAATATTTCGTCATAAAAGATAATACAATCAGTCTTATCCTTTAATTTTAATAATTCGTCAAAACCACTAAAATATGTATAATCTATACCCTTAATAGTAGATACATTACTATATATTGGCAAATCAGTATTATGTAATAAAAATTCTACTGCACTATAAGTCTTCCCACTACCCTGCTTACCACAGTAGCAATAAATACCAAATCTACCACGTACAGGTGCAAAACCTTTTTTAAAAAAGGTTTTCCATTTTATTTTTGTTTTTCTAAATCTCCAAAAAAAGAATACTATACCTATAATTATAAAAATCAATAACATTTTTCAACGTCCTTTTCTAAATCTAAATCGTCCCAAAATTCAAAATCTATTTCCATATAAATTCTCCTTTCGTTTTCGTGGTGCTATATATATAGCACTCACGAAAACTAAATCTTCAAAGCATTATACCATTTAATCGCTTTTTTAATCGCACTAACAGTAACTGGTACTGTTAATTTAAATGTCATAAATAATACTAAAAATGAAAGTACACCACTATGCAAGCCACTAGCATTTACAGCCCACGATAAGCCTTGACTTATTATATTAAATAATTGACCTACAAAAGATAAACCTTGAGATACGTCAGGAAGAACACTCTCAATTAATAAATCAATAGGTTTTAATACAATATCTACCAAGCCCATTATTAAAGAGAAAATTCCTTGAATTATAGCATTAATCATACGTCCACCACCTGTATTTCGTCTTTGTCAGGGTCTTTAAATCCCTTTACCATTTCCAATAATTGCACACATATCCAATAAGAAATTAAACCACCCGTAATAGTTTGATAAATAACTAAAACTGGCATAAAATGTTTTTGATAAATAGGCATCATACAAGGAATTGTAATTTTTTTATTAACAAAAGGTAAACTAACCTCTATATCTTCACAAGAACCAGTTGTTATTGAATTTATTACACCTAAAGGGGCTTTAACTATATCGGATAATCCAAAATCTTTATCTTCAAAATCATTAAAGAAACCACCAGCACTACCTGTATCAACATTACTATCAGTAATACTACTATTTAAATCGTCAAGTTTATCATTAACACCATTTAATTTATCATTAATCTCTTTGTTAGGGTCTTCAGGTTCAGGTTCAGGGTCAACAGGTGGGTCTACATCTCCACCACCAATTGTAATATCTGAATAACTAACAGTTGGAGGTATAACAATCTCAGTTGGTACATACTCGTTAAATTCATAAGTAACATCTAAACGGTATAATTTAGCACTATCATAGTCATATGATATGGGAATTTGAAACTTATAATCAAATTTTTCATCAACTGAACTATGAGATTGTTTAGGTGTGAGCAAATAAGCATAATCTACATTAATAGCATCATCATTATAAAAATAATAAGCAGATGCATCATAAACAGTTACATCGTCATAAGAATTAATAAAACTAGTATTAAAATCATAAGTATGTCCACTTATAATATCTAAATTATTACCAATAATTTTATCTAAATAATAAGAAACTTTAACATATTTAACATTATCTTTATAAGATTGTAAATTACAGTAATTCTCCTTATCAGTACATTTTTTACTATCAACTAATTTGAAATCTTTATCATAAGAATAAATATAATAATATATTGGATTTAAATAAGCAGAAAAGTCCATCTTATTCATTAATAGATTTACCTCTTCAACTGTATGAGCACCATCAGAAGTATTATTTATAGTCAATTTTGAGATGTCAAAATTAGTAATAATTGCATCTTTGTAATTATAATTAGTACTAAAATAAGTAGAAATATAACCACCAGAACCGCCTTTGCAACCTAAATCTTGATAGTAACTATCTTTAATAGAATAATAAGTGTAGCCACAATAATCAGTACCAGATTTAATAGAAATACCATATTGATTTTTTTCAATATATAAAGAATTAAATTGGTCTAAAGATTTAAAAAAGAAAACCATAATTCCTTTATTATTATTACTGCCATTAACTAATTCAACTAATACATAAGGATAATTGTTTAAATCAAAATCTTTCCATTTATCATTATTAGGAATATGCTCCAAGACATAATTCTCAACATTTTCAAATTTAATGTAATATGTTTCAGCATCATAAGCAAAAACATTAGATGATTTAATAAGCATTAATATAGTACCTATAGCTACACCTACTATTATTCTTTTTAAAATTTTCATACTAGTTAAACCTCCTAAACAATCTCATAAATACTTTTAAAGGTATTAAAATGCAAAAAATAGCAAATATTATAAATATAATAAGTATTCTATCAAAATCATTCCTATAATAAACCTCATTTGTTAAATTATCTTGACTTATACAGTTTGGCAAACTACTATTATAATTAAAATTTTGAGAACCCTCTTTTGACATATAATTTGAATTGACATAAAAATCAGTATACTGTACTTGAATTGAGTTATTATAACTTGGATTATAAGGTCTTGTATGATATGCTCTTATAGTATCTTTATCTTGAACTACAACACATTTATAATTTTCTAAATTAGGTACATAAATCACAAAATCACTTCTTTCCAAATAATAAACTTCCACATAAATCAAATACAATATATATAGCCATTACTGGGACTATTAAATCTACTAAATCTTTCATAAATTCCATTGAAATATCAAACATAAAATCTATCCTTTCTAATATAATAAAAGGAGCAAGATGCTCCAATTATTAAAATCTAACTTTACCTGTTCCGGCACCTTTAACAAGTTTACGTAAGAAATATAAACCTAAACTAAATGGTAATAGTGTTACAATAAATGGCACTATCTCTGCTAGAGTTCCGAACATTACAGTTGACGTTACACTTTCAGTTAACGCACTAATAACTGCTTGCATGATACACTCTCCTTTCAATTATAATTTATTAAAAAACCCTAGCAATTTTTTAAACATAGTTTTTTCAGGAATTTTTATAGAGTTTATATAATTCCTATATTCAATAAATCTATTCTTAGATAATACATAAGTATTAACTAAGTAGTAATTGTCAGAATATCCAAATGGACATTTCACTATCTTAAAATATAATTTATTATCAATTATATATTCGTTAAGAAACCACAACATTATCTACACTTTTTATCTTTAATTTAATACGATTACCCTCAACAGTTTGAGTAATATTAGCATTTGACCACTTATACATATATTTTTCTAAATCATTGAAAGCATTTGCTTTACAATAGCAACTCAACTGTGCATTACCTTTTGACCTGTCAGTGTCTTCTTTCTTAATGAAATAAGTAACCATACACCAGTTTGAAATCTCACCAGTCTTTTCATTTGTTATATTTCTTTTATCTAAATTTGTAATAAATATTTCCATTTTATTTTCCATTTTTAAATCTTCCCTTCTGTAAATCATATAATTTAATTTCATATATTCTTATAATATACCTAGCATTTTTATATTTTTTCTTCCAATAATACCATTTATAAAGACATAGAACTAAAACTAAAATAATAAAGGCATTAATATAATTAATAAACTCGTAACCATACATACAATAAACATTATCTTATATAACCTTTTATTTTTTTCTTCCATAATACCTACTCCTTTACATATTTATAAGAATTAACTAAGTAAGAATATTTATTATCTAAAATACAATATCTAATTGAATTCACCATAATAACATTAACACCTTGATTATACAAATAGTCACATTCTTCTAAACTAGGGCAATAACTAATAGTAATTTCATTATTCTTTCTTAATTCTTTTAAAATCTTTTTAATAACATTTTTATTCATTTTCCTACTCTCCTTTCAATTCTACTCATAAAAATGAGTAGGTGCAAGATAGTTAGTTGCTAGGAATTAACTACCTTGCATAAGGTTGAAACAGATGTTTCACGTGAAACATTCAAATGAATGCTTCACTATATACATTTTAGCATTTAAATGAATGCTTGTCAAGAGAATTCAAATAAATTCATATAAAATTATATTAGGAAGTGAAAAAATGTATTTTAAAAGATTAAGAGATTTAAGAGAAGATAAAGACTTAAAGCAAGAAAATATTGCAAACATTTTAAAAATAACGAGACAACAATATGGATTATATGAAACAGGAAAGAGAACAATTCCTATAGATTTATTAATAACATTATCAAATTTTTATGAAACAAGCATAGATTATATAGTTGGAAATACAAATAATAAAAAAAGAATTATATAAAGTCTTCCGTCAAGTTTCAATTATGTTAACTTCTCGATGGAATAAAAGTAGATATGTATTTAATACTACTAATTGCTCATATTATATTTATTTAAATTATATATTCTTCTCTATGTTCAACCTATGTTTCAAAATATAAATTTATATTCATACTCTATCATTTATTTCTTTAATATAAAAAATTACGTATATATTTAATTTATCAGTAAATAATATTATTGGGTGATTTAAATGAGAAAGAATAATAAGGAAACTAATATGAATAAAAGCAATAGTATGAATAAAAGTACTAACGCTCAATCTTCTAGTTCTAAATCAAACAATTCTAAATCAAATTCTGATATAGATTGTAAATAACCCACTTAAAAGAGACTATTTAATGTCTCTTTTTACTATCCAAATAATATATGATTTAATATCATAATAAAAGAACCAATTATAAAATAAATAACAGTATTTTTTCTATTATAATGTGTTGCTTCTTTATATAATTCATTTATTGATATATTAATCATCATTCCAGCGATTATTGAGTATATAATACCTAATATAGTATCATTTACAAATCTAGCAAGAAATAGATATGAAATTAATGCTCCAAGTGGCTCAGACATTCCTGATATAAATGTATATAAAAATGCTTTAAATTTGCTATTAGTTGAATAATATATTGGTATACTTATAGATATTCCTTCTGGGATATTATGAAGTGCGATTGCGATTGTTAGTATTAAACCTAATTTTATGTTATTTGTAGTTGTTATAAATGTTGCAATTCCCTCAGGAATATTATGCATCATTATAACTAACATTGTAATTAGTCCAAGTTTATATAATTTAGTACCTTTTTTAGATTGTTCCCCTACTCTTTTATCAATTACACTAGATATGATAACACCTATTAAAAATCCTATTATAATAAATAATAATGTATAAATATTTGAATTATTTTTAATCATTAATAAAAACGAACTAGGTATTAAATCAATTACTGATATTGTAAGCATAACTCCACTTGCAAAACCTAGTGCTTTACTAATCATACTATCTCTATCCTTTTTAATATATATGAATAGAAAACCTATTAGGGTAGATATTCCAGCAATAGTAGAAAGTAAAAAAGCATACATATTACCTGACATAGTATCACCAGTTAATTGTATGCATTTTAATTTAATATTAATTAAATTTATTTTCTTTTGTTAGCAAAGTCACAAAAGCCACACCATATTGCCAATATGATTATAATAAACATTAACATTTTATCAATCTTCCTTTTAAAATAATATAGATCTAAAACTGCCGATAATTCGTTATTAACATTATTTAAGTTTTAATACCATTTAAAATAACATAGATCTAAAACTGTATATTAGAGGGTAGTGCCGATGTGAAAGTTTTAATACCATTTAAAATAACATAGATCTAAAACTGGGATTAACTGTTTACACTGCTGTTACAAGTTTTAATACCATTTAAAATAACATAGATCTAAAACTAGTGGACTAACACCTACTAATTTAGATAAGTTTTAATACCATTTAAAATAACATAGATCTAAAACACTATCCATTTAGATGCCTTTTTTATAATTGTTTTAATACCATTTAAAATAACATAGATCTAAAACTTAATAACGCCTCTACAGTTGGATGTAACAGTTTTAATACCATTTAAAATAACATAGATCTAAAACTGAACATGGAGATACGCCTGATGATGGCAGGTTTTAATACCATTTAAAATAACATAGATCTAAAACTAGTAGGCATCTCTTTATAAGTACAACTATGTTTTAATACCATTTAAAATAACATAGATCTAAAACCTATCAGTGAAAGTATAGTCGTATTAACTTGTTTTAATACCATTTAAAATAACATAGATCTAAAACCTCAAATTAATTTGTTAAGATTTTAGAACGTTATATAAAATACATAGAAAATTTTATATTTTAAATGGTAAAATCTATATTACTATATTGATTATAACAAATATTCATCTAAATTACTATCTATTATTAACTTTTTTTCATATTTTATAGTTGTTCCATATGTTTGTGAATCTACTAAAATAATCATAACATTATTATATATACAATATTTATAGAATTCAATTAATTCTTCTTTAGACAAGTATTGTTTTAAATTTATAAAAACTAATAACTTATTTAATTTAAATTTATTTTCTAAATCAATAATAAGAAATAAATTATCTATTAATGAATCCTTTTTATTAATACTAATTTTTAATATTTTAAAAAGATTTTCCATTTCTAATTCATCACTGAATGATATTGAAAAATCATATTCATTTAATGATTTAGAAATAATATTTTTTATTTTTTTATAATTAATTTTGATTTTATTTAAATCTTCAATATCTATATTTTCAATTATAGATTTAGAAAGAGTATTAATTAATTTTTTCGAGTTAAAATCTATATTAAAATAATCAATCATAACACTTATCTTATTAGTTAAATCTATTTCATTATTTTCATTATCATAAATCGTTAAGTCATCACTAATATTTCCGTTATAAATTGTATTTAAGTCATTGACAATTCTATAAAAGTAATTTTTATTTTCTACTTCAATCGATAGTATTTTATTATTATCAATAAGCACATCATTATCGAGATAACTAAAATTAAATTTCATAATACCACTAACCTATCTTCACTATCTATTATTTTAGTGTTGGACTCCCCTATTACATAAATTATTTGGGAATATTGTTTTTCTGTTATTGTCATCAATTGAATAATACCTTTTTTTGGTGCGTTCTTTTTTACTCGTTCAATCAACAAATTGGATTGAACTGAATTTAATACAATTTTAGAATAAACTGATTCTTGTAACATTAAAAATCCTTCATTTGTTAGAAATTTTTTAAATAAATTATAATTTCTTCTATCTTTTGCATAAACATTAGGTAAATCAAAAAACACTATTGTCCTCATTGCTCTATCCCTCATAAATACTAAATCCTTTATACTCTTTATTATTTTCTATAAAATCAAATATATTTTTTACATATAATTTTATTATATCTTTTAATGTATATTTTTTACCTAAATAGTCGTATTTAGCATTAAATATATTTACCAAATCCATCTTATATTCACTATTAAACTCTCTTGTTTGATTATAATACACAAAACTATCAATAACTATCCTAAAAGGTTCCATTAAATCACAAGTTAAATTAAATGGATTAAATTCATTTTTATGATGTATTCCAAGTTCTGTTTTGTAACCATTATTTACTATTTCTTTATTAAATGTAGAAAGTAATACTGCATATCCATAATTTAGTGCCGAATTTATATCATCATTTTCATTTCTTACAAACTTTTTAGTAAATAATGAATTAAAGTATACTTTTGCAGCATGTCCTTCTCTATTTGTTTTATCCCCTATTTTTACGTCTTTAGCATATTCTAATAATAAATTATAATTATCAGATTTTATTTTTTGTAATAAAATGGCTTGATTAGTTATTTTATTTATTATTATATTTTCCCATAATTCATCTTTTAATTTATTATTCCATTTACTTTGTAATATTATTTTTTTACTAGAATTATGACTTGAATAAAGAGACATTAATTCTCCATATGGATTATGTTTTTCATCACAAAAAATTATATTTATTTTATTATCGCATAATTCTTTTAACAAGTATAAGGAAATAGATACAGCTATAGAATCGACTATAATTGTATCTATTTCTGATAAATGAATATATTTTTCATCATTTTCTTGTTTAACTACTAGAAATCTGTTTTTATAACTTATCCTAGATTGTTTTGATATAACAACAGTCCTAAAACTCATTTCTATGTTCCCTTAATCCAGTTACAGATTTATTAATGATTGTGAAATGACTTATAATTCTACTGTGCTTTTTTCCGAATGCTAAGGACAAGTTACTGTCTAAGCATTTTAAATTAGCAGTTGCACTATTAAATTTTAATAGTTTAAACAATTCAAGTAATGTTTTTTCTTTTGTATCAATAGTTATATTATTTAAAACATCATCACTTAAGAACTCTTTTATTTCTGGTAAAAGATTCTCATATAGTTTATAGTCAGTTTCAATTTTTTCAATTATATAATTGGCAACTTCATTTAATTGATTGTTATATATAACATCATCTATACTATTTATATTTTTATTAAATAGCCTGTTTAAAGTATATTTCCATTTTATTTGATTTTCTTTATTAATTTTAAATTCTTTCGCATTACATACTTCTACTTTATCTGTCGCACCTACTAAAGAACAAATTTGACCATCCCAATCTAAAATTGTATAAAAAGGTATTTTATCTTTTATAATTTCAATACTATTTTTATCATCAATCTGTAACAAACTCGCAATATAATTAATAAGTATATTGTTATCATTGTTATTTTTAATACTATAATATATAGGAACGCCAATTAATCTTTGTTCAGTTTTATTTTTCTTAGTATATTTTACTAAAACTGAATATGAAGGATTTAAACTTGTATATGAACCATATAATTCCGTTGGTAGATTTTCTTTTAAAGGAACTCCTTTATTTCCTTTTTTGCTTTTAGTTTGATTATAAAACTCTCCAGTTTTAATTTCAGTTTTTTTACTAATTAATATATCATTTCTATATAATGTTTCTTTTACTGTCTCATTGAATAAATCTGCATCAAATTTAATTTCACCTGTATCTTCATCAAAAAGACTTACATCATTACTAATACTATTAATTACATATCCATAACTTAATTCATTATATTTTTTTTCTTCAATAAGTTTTTTAGTAATTTCTTTTAATTTTTCAAAATCAGTAGTTGTATTTAAATATTTCTCTTTATATTCACCTATAACTGCTGCTAAATAAGCATCATGAGCATGGTGATAATCATTTAAATCACGGTATTTAAATAATTCAAATTTCTTTCTATAATTGCTTGATAGCTCAGCGTTTAAATAAACGATTTTAGTATCTTTATAAAAATTATTTAAAATACTTGCTACATGTTTAGTTATCTGCCTTGTTTCAACTAACTGTCTATTGATGAAACCTTCTATATCTTTTTCAGTATAATAATTTCTACATAGATTGTTAAATTTTTTACTAGTAATTAAATTACAATCTTTAAGATGTATCCACCAATTAATCATATCTCTAGTTCTAAAATTAGAAGGTAGTACGAAATTTGCGGCTTTTTCATGATTTTCACTTCTTAATACTAGTGCTTTATTCTCGATAGAATCATCTTTTATAAGTGTTCTTGGAATAATGTGGTCAATTTCATATTCTTCCAAATTATCTATATTAAGTGGTTTTCTCGAATATAGACTTTTCCCCTCTTGGATAAAATATAAGAATAACTTTTGACTATCAATTTTATCAAAAGAGTTTAATTCTTTCTTTAATTTATTATAATCATTTATATCTTTTTTAAATTTATCATATAATTTATTTAAGTAAGTCTTTTTTGTATCTTTTCTTGATTTTACTTTATCCTCCCCTCTGGACATTTCAATCATTATGTTTTCTGGGTCATATCCCATATAATCAGTAATTTCTTTTACTATTTTTAATGATTGATAAATTGCTCTTTTGGTAGATGGAGAGGTTGCAAGTGCATCTACTATAGAATAATCTAGTTTATTATTAACATTAGATAAGTTTATCTCATCAATTTTATCTTGAAAGCCATATTCTTTTTTAAATATTATTTGCATAAAATTATCTTCTGTTTCATACATTAAATCCATTATAGATTTATTTATATTGGATTCTTTATCTTTATAATATATACCATTTAATAACTTTTCTGATAGATTTCCCCAGCCAGTATATCTTTTTGATAGAATTAATTTTACTGCACGGTCATTTAATTTTGGATATTCTTTTCGCACTTTTGTCTCTAAGATATCTTTATCCTCAAAAATAGTTATCCATCTAATTATTTCTTCAGCATCATTAATTTTATAATCAGTATCTTTAAATATCCCATCTTCACCAAAGAAATCTACATATGATTGCATATTATTAGCAAACTTTTTATCACTAGAATAACCTTCTATATTCAAATTATCATACATATTATATTCATTAGTACCTTTTAAATAATTAATAAATTTTCTTTCAGTTATAAATGAATTAGTCTTTAAAAATAACTCATCAAAGATTGTGTGCTGTAAAGAATTTGGAATTTTTCTATTCATTACCTTTATCTGTTTTAACTCATTCATCACTTTATATTTACAATATAATATCGAATTACTAGGTAGTGCATATTCATTAAGTAAATAAGTACAATGTGAAATCATTCTAGTAATAAATAATTCTGCAGATGCTTCTTTATCTATTATTTCATCAAAATTATAAGGTGTTACTTGTATTTTATTATCTTTTTTTACTGCCCATGCGTTTTTATTAACAATACCTTTTTTATTAGTAGTATTATTTAATGGTCCAATATAATATGGTATTTTAAATGTTAAAAGTTTAACTAATTTATAAACTTCTTTATTTGAATCTTTTACTGTTTGTTTTAAGAAAGGATAGTATTTTCCTTGATTTTCTATTATTTTTTCTAACTCAACTTTATTTAATTGATATGGATATTTACCATTATCTGAATCAGTAATCCTAGGTAAAAATAAGTTTTCATCAATTCTTTCTTTAAAGTAACTTGTATATTCATCTATAAGGTTTTCATCGATATTATAATTAAATATTATTTCTAAGGCTTTATTTAATTCTTTTTTAAATTCCTCATAAGATAAAGCATTATTCACATATTTTCTATAAATACAAAACTCATCTTTTTTATCTGACAAATTATCTTTAAAGAAAATTTTATATAATTTATCATCGTATTTTAATAATTGTTTTAAAAATTTTAAATCATTTGCATGTTCGTTATATCTTTTAACCATTAATGAAGATATATTAGTATTATTACTATTTTTAAATAAACTTTTTAAAAACAAAATATTATATAATTCTTTTAAATTGTTTAATACTTCTATTTTATCCCCTAAAGATTTTTCAAGTTTAGAGCAATTATCATCGTATTCTGAACTTTTGAAACTAATATTTATATCTTCATCAAGTTCAATATTAAATAATTTTGATATTGAAAATTTATTACCTAATATTAATTTAATAAATTCATTTGTAAAGTCCTTATAAATATTATCATTTAATGATGCTTTAATGAGTACTTTTTTATCCGTATTAGACTTTTCAATTAAAGCATTTTCTAATACTTGATAAAAATTATCATTTAAAATATCTATATTTAATTCTAATTCATCACAAAGTGAATATATATTATTAAATATTTCATTTAACTTTTCAGATATATTTAAATTATCAACGTTAAAACTATCACTATTATATAAGAAATTACCTCTATATTTTATAATGTGGTGTATTGCTAAATAAACAAGTCTTATATCCTCTTTTTCAGGATTATTTATTAGTCTTTCTCTAAGATGATATATAGTTTTATATTTTTTATTATATTCTTTAATTTGCTTTTTTTCTTCTTTTGATAATATAATTGTTTTGTTCTTTGTATCTGATTCATTGTAAAAACTTTCTTTTAATTTTTTAAAGAAGTTAGGATCGACTTTATTTATTTCATCTCTAAATTCATTTTGTAATAATTTAATTCTTTTTCTTCTTCTATCATATCTTTTCCTGCTTGTTCTAAAACCTCTTCTACCTTCTGCAGTAATGGCTTCATCGAATAGTCTAACACCCCATAATTGTTTATTTGCTTTATTCATAATTTTATAGGTTTCAGGATCTACTACTGCCCAACCAACTGAAGTAGTACCGATATCTAATCCAATATTATATTTTTTTCGTCTAACATCTTGACTTCCTCCTTCATTACGTGATACAATTAAGTTGTCTTAATACCATTTAAGATGACATAGAAAGTTAAAATAAAGGTTTTCCTTATGGATTACCCTAAGCAGACTGTTTAGACAGTCCTTTTTTGTATCACAATTTAATTATACCATATTTTTATAGATATTCACCAACAATCAATAAAAAACACAAACTATTTAAGTTTGTATTCTTCTAATATTTCATTATCTAAATTTCTTATACTAACTTTATTTTCATCAACGATAACAAAACTATTTTCTCCTCTCCTAGATTTAGAAATTGACCCAGGATTAATAAATAGTTTATCCCCTACTTCACTAATATCTGCTATATGTGAATGTCCAGTAAATATAATATCAGCATCTGTATTTAATAGATACTCTTTATTATATAAATGTCCATGAGTAAGTATAATATTTTTATTATTTAGATTAACTTTATTTATATATGGCATATCAAATAATATGTCTTTTATATTATTATCACAGTTCCCACTAACAGCAATAATATTATCTTTCATAAGATTTAATCTGTTAATAATATCGGTTTTATTTAAATCTATTCCATAATTAAATAAATCACCGAGTATAATAAGCTTAGATGCGTGTTCCAAGAAATATATATCAAGTACTTTATTTAAATTATAAATATTACCATGTATATCAGAAATAACTAAGTATTTCATTTCTTTTTCATCTTTCTTAATTTATCTTTTTCTTTATCAGTAATCATTCTAGATTCGATTAGTTTTTGAAGTGCTTTATTATGTGTCCATTTATCTAGCTTGTTATTCTTAAAGAATGCTAAAGTATCTTTTTTATATGATACAAAGCACATAGAAAGTAACCAAGCTACTGCCATTTTAACAAAATATTCTTGCGTTTCTTTTTCACACAATTTAAATATTTCATCTATATGCTCATCATCTATGTAATAGTATAAAAGAAGTACATATCCAAATCTGTTTATCCAAGGATTTTTATCGTTGATATATCCTTTTATATCGTTAAATGCCTCTTCTCTTAAAGCCTTTTTCTTATATATTTTTAAATTTGCTGCAGTAAGGTCACAAACTGCCCAGTTATCTATGTATGGTATAAAATCATCTATATACTTTTTAAGTTCAATATAATCTTTTTTTATATATCCAAGTAATAACCCGTGTACTAAATTTTCTTCGTAAAATGAATGTTTATTTTCTTTTATGAATGCATCATAATCAGCTTTGACAATTTTTTTAGCAACATTTTTTAAATCAGCTGTCTTAACACCTATTAAATTATCATCGTGAATTAATTTTGAATGAAAATCTTTAAATTTTAAATCTTGCAGACTATTTAATTCTTTTAAAAACTCTTGATATTTCATTTTAATTTACCTAAAAAACTCTTTCCAACCAATGGTAATTTAACATTAAAATTGTCTGCGATTGTCGCTCCTATATCTGAGAAGCAATCAAGTTCTCTTAAATGTTTTGGATCAGTAAACATTTTTGAATATATAAGTACAGGTATGTTTTCTCTTGTATGGTCTGTTCCTTTGTATGATGGATCATTTCCGTGGTCTGCTACTATCATAAGTAAATCGTCCTCCTTTAAATTGTCTTTAATGACAGGCAAATAAGTATCAAACTCTTTAATTGCCTCTGCATACCCCTTTATATTTCTTCTATGTCCGTATTTTGAATCAAAATCATTTAGATTGGCAAAACACAAGCCTCTAAAATCATCTTTTTCAGTTTCAATTATTTTAATTATACCATCTAAGTTATCTTTAGTTTTAGTACTTTTAGTAATACCGCAGTTATTAAATATATCACTTATTTTACCTATAGATATTACATCAAAGCCACTATTTTTTAGATTATCTAACACAGTATCACTAACCGGGTCTAGTGCATAATCGTGTCTATTGGATGTACGAGTAAAATTGCCAGGAGTTCCAACATATGGTCTTGCAATAATTCTACCGACTTTCCATTCATCTTTTATGGTTAATTCACGTGCAATCTCACAGTCCTTATATAATTCATTAAGTGGAATTACATCTTCGTGTGCGGCTATTTGAAGTACTGAATCAGCTGATGTATATACTATGAGTGCGCCAGTATCTATCTGTTCTTGTCCAAGTCTTTCTATTATTTCAGTCCCACTAGCATTACAATTTCCAATTACTTTTCTGCCAGTTCTTTTTTCAAGTTCATCTATTAATTCTTTAGGGAATCCAGTCTTAGTAAATGTTTTAAATGGAATTAGCGTTCTTATACCCATCATCTCTAAGTGCCCAGTTAGTGTATCTTTCCCATTTGCCTTTGGATGTGCCTTTGTGTAATAGGAATCAATCTTTTTATCAGTGTTGTGATTGACAAGATTCAAAAATCCCATTTGCTCTAAATTAGGATAGTCTATAGGATTAAACTCTAATATATGACCTAGTGTATTAGCTCCTACATCATCAAACTTTTTAGCATCTATTGCTTCCCCCACCCCGAGTGAATCTAGTACGATTAAAAATATTCTTTTAAATTTCATACAACCCTCCTTTTATCTATTACTATTGTATCAAATTTTGTGGTATAAATCTACACTTAATTTCCATGTGGATGAAAATCTTCATAATTTTTCTTTAATTCTTCATTACTTATATATGTGTAAATCTGAGTTGTTGAAATATCAGAGTGTCCTAAAAGTTCTTGTATTGTCCTTAAATCTGCCCCATATTTAAGTAAGTGAGTAGCAAATGAATGTCTAAGTGTATGAGGAGATAACTCTTTATCTATACCCTTTTCTTTAGCGATTTTCTTTATTATTTTAAAGAATCCTTGTCTAGTCATTTTATTCCCATGATTATTTAAAAATAAGTATTCGTTATTAGTCCTTTTTAACATAGAAGCTCTATATTCATATATATATTTTTCTAAATATTCCCTAGCATACTCTCCTATTGGAATAACACGTTCTTTACTACCTTTTCCAAAAGTTCTAACTAAGTCTTGAGATAAATCTACATCTTGAAGTTTCAAATTAACTAGTTCACTTACACGAAGTCCTGTTGCATACATCACTTCAAGCATTGCTTTATTTCTATAACTAAAATTATCAGTTAAATCTATATCAAGTAGTTTAATTACTTCTTCTTCAGTAAGTGTTTTAGGTAGACTTTTTTTAACTTTTGGTATGGATATCAAATCACTAGGATTATTTTTTACGTATTTTTCTATTACTAAAAACTTATAAAAACTTTTTAAACAAGATATATTTCTCGATATAGATTTCTCATTTAAATTTTCTTTATTTAACCACTTAACATACTCTTTTAAATCACTATTAGTTATATTATCTATATTTTTTCCTTTGTTATACTCCAAAAATTTTTCCAAATCTATTTTATATGAAGCGATAGTATTGCTGCTATAACCTTTATCTATAAGTAAATATCTCAAAAACTCTTCTACTAATTCGTTTAGGTTCTCCATATTATCACCATACTTATTATACCACTTTTTTATATATTATGGTAAAATATTATTGGTGAGATTATGGAACCATTGGCGTTAAAACTTAGACCTAAATGTTTAGACGATGTTATAGGACAAAAACATTTAATAGGTAAAAATAAAGTACTTACTAATTTAGTAAAGAACAAGAGATTGTTTTCCATGATATTATATGGTAAGCCAGGTATTGGAAAAACTACAATAGCAACTGCAATAGTTGAGGAACTTGGATTACAATATAGAATGCTTAATGCAGTTATTAATAATAAAAAAGACTTCGATGTAGTTGTAGAAGAAGCCAAAATGTATAAAGGACTTGTAGTTATCATGGATGAGATACATAGGCTCAATAAAGATAAACAAGACTTACTTTTACCATATCTAGAAAATGGATTAATTATTTTAATTGGTATGACTACATCTAATCCGTACCACGCTATTAATCCAGCAATACGTTCTAGGTGTCAAATATTTGAACTTAAAGAACTAACTAGTGATGATATTAAAATAGCTATTAATAAAGCTATCAAAACAGAATTAAATGATATTAAAATAGATGATGAATGTATAGACTTTATAGCAAACACTTCAAGTGGGGACCTTAGATATGCATATAATTTACTTGAAGTTGCTTACTACTCTACTGATAAAAAAGTGACTTTAGAATCACTAAAAAATATAAGTAATAAACCTAATTTATTTCACGATAAAAATGAAGATGGATATTATGATGTCATAAGTGCGTTTCAAAAAAGTATTAGAGGTTCTGATGTAGATGCCGCGCTACATTATCTTGCAAGACTTATAGAAGCAGAAGATTTAGATATTATATTTAGAAGAATGAGTGTGATTGCATACGAGGATATTGGACTTGCTAATCCAAATATGGCTTTAAAAGTTGAAG